>NZ_JAATOS010000264.1:0-5750 GCF_011806505.1 Salipiger sp. HF18
GTAGCCCAGGTTCCAGCCGTAGTCGAAGCCGGGCTCCTGCGGGCCGGTGACGTGCTGAAGCATGGTTTCGAGCTTGTCGAGCCCCTTTGCGACGCGCGCCTCGGGAGTCTCGCCCGCCTCGTATTCCTCCCACAGCCCGCGCACCCGGTCGCGCAGGTCCGGCGGCAGACCCTCGGTCAGTGTCGCAAGATCCGCCCGCTCGAGAGAGAGGTTGTCGGTGTCGGGCCCCTGGTCGATGGCGGGGACGTCGCCCGAGATCGCCTCACCGAGGTCGTGCACGATGCACAGCCGCAGCAGCCGGGCGAAATCCACACCGCTCTCGTCCTCGGTCAGAAGTGCCAGCAGGCAGAGGCTCCACGAGTGCTCGGCAACGCTCTCGTGCCGTTCCGCGCTGGTGCGGCCCGAGCGGAAGGTCGCCTTGAGGCGTTCGGCCTCGCCCATGAAGGCGATGATGCGGTCGTGACGATCCGGTTCCATGCGGGGGAGTGTGCGGGCGGCTCCCGAGATTCGCCAAAGACAAAATGTGCGGATTTCCGCACGGGGAACCGGGAAGCCTGTGCGAAGTTCCGCACATCCACAGGCGGCGTTTCGCCATAGTGACAGGGGTGGAGGCATTCAACCCTCTGAGACGATTGGATTTCATGACGATTTTGTCACGACGCTTCACACAGGCTTGATGCAATTCGCGCATGGCTGTCATGTGTTCAGCGGAGGGTCCGCAGGGGAGAAGGGCCTCGATCATCACTTTTCGGGAGGATACCGATGAAGACGTTTCTGATGACCGCCGTGGCCGCTGCGGCCCTCACCACCGGCGCCACTGGCGCAATGGCTGCCTGCGACGATGGCGAAATCGTCATCAAGTTCAGCCACGTGACCAACACCGACAAGCACCCCAAGGGCATCGCGGCGACGCTGCTCCAGCAGCGCGTCAACGACGAGATGGACGGCAAGGCCTGCATGGAGGTCTACCCGAACTCGACGCTCTACAACGACGACCAGGTGCTCGAGGCAATGCTGAACGGCGACGTGCAGATGGCCGCGCCCTCGCTGTCCAAGTTCGAGCAGTTCACCAAGGTGTTCCGCATCTTCGACCTGCCGTTCATGTTCGTGAACATTGAGGCCGTGGACGCGTTCCAAAACTCGGAAACCGGCCAGGAAATGAAGGAATCGATGCTTCGCCGCGGCCTGCTCGGCCTCGATTTCTGGCACAACGGCATGACCCAGTTCTCGGCCAACAAGCCGCTGGTCGCCCCCGAGGACGCCAAGGGCCTCAAGTTCCGCGTGCAGCCCTCCGAGGTGCTGAAGGCGAACATGGAGCAGCTCGGCGCCAGCCCGCAGCCGATGGCCTTCTCGGAAGTCTACGGCGCGCTGCAGACCGGCGTGGTCGACGGCCAGGACAACACCTGGTCGAACATCTACGGCCAGAAGTTCTTCGAGGTGCAGGACGGCATCACCGAGACCAACCACGGCGTGCTCGACTACATGGTCGTGACCTCGGCCGACTGGTGGGACAGCCTCGACGAGGACATCCGAACCCAGCTCGAGACCATCGTCCACGAGGTCACCGCCGAGCGTAACGCGGCCATCGCCGAGGTCGACGCCGACAACCGCCAGGCCATCCTCGACGCTGGCGGCACCATCCGCGAGCTCAACCCCGAGCAGCGCCAGGCCTGGGTCGACGCGATGAAGCCGGTCTGGGAGAAGTTCGAAGGCGACGTCGGTGTGGAAAACATCGAGGCCGCGCAGAAGTTCAACGCCGAAGTGCAGGGCTGATCGCCCGCACACGGCCGGCCTGGCCCGTATGGACCGGGGCCGGCCGCTGCAGGGGACGGTCCGCCGTCCCCTTTTTCACACGGTTTCCCATCAGACATCACTAACCGGACAAGGCGCCGGGGCCGGTGCCCGGACGCGGAATGGGGGGACAGCATGTCCAGTCACACCCACGGCCAGAGCGCGCTCGGCCGCATCGTCAACGAAATCGAGGAAACCGCCATCGCGGTGATCCTCGGGCTCATGACGCTCATCACCTTCATCAACGTCGTGCTGCGTTACGGCTTCAACACCGGCCTCATCTGGGGCCTTGAGGCGGTGACGATCCTGTTCGCGTGGCTGGTGCTCTTCGGCATCTCCTACGCGGTGAAGGTCACTGCCCATCTCGGCGTCGACGCGGTCACCACGCTGGTGCCGGCCACCGTCCGCCGGGCTATGGCGCTGATCGCGGCGGTGGTCTGCATCGTCTACGCGGCGCTGCTGCTGAAGGGCGCCTGGGACTACTGGGCCAACTTCGTCAACCTGCCGCAGACCACCGGCCGCTGGTTCCCCACGGGCTTCGAGGAGATGACACGCACCTCCTACCGCTCCTGGTACGAGGTGGTCGACATCCCGATGCCCGAGTGGCTGCGCTTCATCGAGCCCTGGATCAACGAGGGCGAGGCCTACGAGAAGCTGCCGCGCTTCATCCCCTACGCCATGCTGCCTTTCGGCGCCGCGCTGCTGTTCTTCCGCTTCCTCCAGGCGGGGTGGCGCATCTGGACCGGTGCCCAGACCAGCCTGATCGTCAGCCACGAGGCCGAAGACGCGGTCGAAGACGTGGCCCACATGAACCGCGAGGACTGAAAGACCGATGGACGTTTTACTTCTCTTTGTCATCATCGTCGGCCTGATGCTGATCGGCGTGCCGATCGCAGTCTCGCTCGGCATCTCGTCGATCGTCTTCCTGCTGGTGCTCTCCGACACCTCGCTGAGCTCGGTCGCGCAGAGCTTCTACCAGGCGATGGCCGGCCACTACACGCTGCTGGCGATCCCGTTCTTCATCCTCGCCTCGAGCTTCATGTCGACGGGCGGCGTGGCGCGGCGGATCATCCGCTTCTCCATCGCGCTGGTGGGCCACGTGCACGGCGGCCTCGCCATTGCCGGCGTCTTCGCCTGCATGCTCTTCGCTGCCCTCTCCGGGTCCTCGCCCGCGACCGTGGTGGCCATCGGCTCCATCGTCATCGCCGGCATGCGGCAAGTGGGCTACACCAAGGACTTCGCGGCAGGCGTGATCGCCAACGCGGGCACGCTGGGCATCCTCATTCCGCCGTCCATCGTGATGGTGGTCTACGCCTCGGCGACCGATGTCTCGGTGGGGCGGATGTTCCTCGCGGGCGTGATCCCCGGCCTGATGGCGGGCACCATGCTGATGATCACCATCTACGTCATGGCGCGGGTCAAGAACCTGCCCAAGGGCGAGTGGCTGGGCTGGGGCGAGGTCTTCACCGCGGGCCGCGAGGCGCTCTGGGGCCTGTTCCTGATCGTCATCATCCTCGGCGGGATCTACGGCGGCATCTTCACGCCGACCGAAGCCGCTGCCGTGGCCGCGGTCTACGCCTTCCTGATCGCGAACTTCGTCTACCGCGACATGGGGCCGCTCGCGGGCCGGAACGGCGAGCCCAACCTGCCGCTCATCCGAAAGCCGATCGCGCTGGTGACGGCCTTCTTCCACCGCGACACCCGCGACACGCTGTTCGAGGCCGGCAAGCTCACGATCACGCTGATGTTCATCATCGCCAATGCGCTCATCCTGAAACACGTGCTGACCGATGAGCAGATCCCGCAGCAGATCGCGAGCGCCATGCTCGGGGCTGGGCTCGGCCCGGTGATGTTCCTGGTGATCGTCAACGTGATCCTGCTGATCGGCGGCCAGTTCATGGAGCCCTCGGGCCTCCTGGTGATCGTCGCGCCGCTGGTGTTCCCCATCGCCATCGAGCTCGGCATCGACCCGATCCACCTCGGCATCATCATGGTGGTCAACATGGAGATCGGCATGATCACCCCGCCGGTGGGTCTCAACCTCTTCGTGACCTCTGGCGTGGCCGGGAAGCCTATGATGAGCGTGGTGCGCGCGGCGCTGCCCTTCCTTGCGGTGCTCTTCGTCTTCCTGATCATGGTGACCTACATCCCGATCCTGTCGACCTGGCTGCCGACGACCTTCATGGGACCGGAGATCATCACCCGCTGATCCGGGCAGATCATTTCAAACGAAAAAGCGGCGCTCCGATCGGGGCGCCGCTTGCGATTCCGGGGGCCGGCCTGCCTCCGGCGGGAGTTTATCGGGCAAGATGAAGGGACGGTCCCGCTCTTCATCTTGCCCCTGAACTCCGGGGAGTGTGAGGGGCTGGCCCCTCACCGGTCCTGCGCCCTCAGCCCGCGCTCGCGTTGAGCGCCTCGATGATGGGCACGAAATCGGCCGCCTTGAGCGAGGCGCCGCCCACCAGCGCGCCGTCGACGTTGGAAACCGCAAAGATCTCGCCCGCGTTCGAGGGCTTCACCGAGCCGCCGTAGAGCAGTCGGACCGAGCGGCCCACGCCCTCGCCGAAGCGCTTCTCGAGGCGGGCGCGCATGAAGTCGTGAACCTCGCCGATCTGGTCGGTGGTGGGGACCTTGCCGGTGCCGATGGCCCAGATCGGTTCGTAGGCGACCACGAGGTTGTGGCCGGTGGCCCCGTCGGGGATCGACTTGGCGAGCTGGCCGCCGATGATGTCGAGCGTGTTCGACGCCTCGCGCTCTTCGAGGCTCTCGCCCACGCAGAGCACCACCTTGAGACCGGCGTCCCAGGCTGCCTCACACTTGGCGCGGACGTCTTCGTCATGCTCGTCGTGGTCGGTGCGGCGCTCGGAGTGGCCGAGGATCACGTACTCGGCGCCGGCATCCGCCAGCATCGCGGCGGAGACATCGCCGGTGTGGGCGCCTGAGGCCTTGGCATGGCAGTCCTGACCGCCGATGGCGAGACCCTCTGCGGCGTCTGCGGCGGCGGCGACCAGTGTCACGGGCGGACAGATCAGGACTTCGGCGGGGCCAGACGCGGCGGCGGCCATCTCCCCGAGCTCGGACAGGGCTGCCTTGAGCCCGTTCATCTTCCAGTTCCCGGCGGCAAGTTTGGTGCGCATGGTCTCTCCCTTCTGCGGTTCGGGCACATCATCGAAGGATGGGCGCTGCCGTCAAGGGCAGGGCGACCGCCAATGCCGCGACATATCGGGAGAGTTTCGGCTGGGACCGTGCCAGCACCCTGGCGCTGGCCGACGTGGAGGGTCGGCGGGGCGCCGCGACCGGCGCCCGGCGGGGATCAGGGGTCGCCGCGCTCGACGCTGAGCTCTTCCACGTCCTTGAACTTGATCGATTCCCCGCAGCCGCAGGCATCTGCCACGTTGGGGTTGTTGAAGTGGAACCCCGATTCGAGCAGCGAGCTGCGGTAGTCGATCTCGGTGCCGAAGAGGAACATCTGCGCCATCGGCGCGATCATCACGCGGGCGCCGTCCTGCTCCACCACCTCGTCGTTGGGGTCCGCCGTGTCGACGAACTCCATGGTGTACTCCATGCCCGCGCAGCCGCCCTTCTTCACGCCGATGCGCAGACCGGCGCGTCCGTCGCGGTCCATCAGCTTCCGCACCTGCGTTTCCGCGGCAGGGGTCATGGTCACGGCCTGTTTGCCAGGAATACCGAACATCGAGTGTCTCCTTTTGGAGTGTCAAATCTAAGCGTTCGCGGGGCGTGACACAAGCGGACGCGCCGGGTTTCCCGCGACGGTCGTGCCCGCTGCCACGTCTCGCGTCACCACGGCGCCCGCGCCGATCACCGCGTCATCGCCGACGGTGACCCCCGGCAGGAGGATCGCACCGCCGCCGATCCAGACGTTGCGGCCGATGGTGACGGGCCGTCCGAATTCGAGCCCCGCGGCGCGGGTCTCGCCGTCGCGCGGGTGGTCGGCGGTG
>NZ_JAATOS010000265.1:0-5658 GCF_011806505.1 Salipiger sp. HF18
GATCTCGTCAAAGGTCTGCTGATCGGCGCCCTCGCCGTCGGGGCGGTTGCAGATGATCGAGCGATACCCGGCGGCGGCGATCCCGGCCAGGTCGGCGGCAGCGATCTGCGGTGAAACCGTGATGTCGTCGTTGATCTTGCGAAATTCCACGGCGCGTCTCCTCAAACACGGGAATCTGGGTGACGCCCTATATATTCTTTAATTCGAATTTGTCACGCATTGTTGCGCCGCATGGGTTAACAATCTTGCGATCCGGGGCGTCACGACGCAGCAAAACTGCCCTCATGCGCTCTCGCGGGGGCGACGCCTTGCGAGAGCACGGGGCGTCGGAGGCTGATCGCCGATGTGTAGGAGCCGCGAGGGGGGACGGGCGATGCCGAGCTTTGCAGGGCGGGGCGTCGGGTCCCTCGGGGAAGTCGCGCGACACCGAGACCGGTTTCCACGGAGCCGATCGCTCAGCCCCCCGGTCCCCCAGTCCCCCAAACGAAAAACGCCGCCCCGGAGGGCGGCGTTCGGCAATTCGAAGGGGCGAGGGATCAGAAGCCCAGGCCTTCGTATTTCTTCTTGAACTTCGACACGCGGCCGCCGGTGTCCATGAGGCGCGAGTTGCCGCCGGTCCAGGCCGGGTGCACCGTCGGGTCGACGTCGAGCGACAGGGTGTCGCCTTCTTTGCCCCAGGTGGTGCGGGTCTGGTAGATGGTGCCGTCGGTCATCTTGACGTCGATGACGTGGTAGTCGGGGTGGATGCCCTTTTTCATGAAATGGCTCCTTATGCGTCGGCGCCGGCGAGCGGCTTGTAGTTGGTGTCTTCCGCGATGCGGGCCGACTTGCCGCGGCGCGAGCGGAGGTAATAGAGCTTGGCGCGACGGACACGGCCGCGGCGCACGACGGTGATCGACTCGATGTTGGTCGAGTAGAGCGGGAACACACGTTCCACGCCTTCACCGAAGGAAATCTTGCGGACGGTGAACGAGCCAGCGATGCCCGAGCCGTTCTTACGGCTGATGCAGACGCCTTCGTAGTTCTGCACGCGGGAGCGGGTACCTTCGGTCACCTTGTAGCCGACGCGAATGGTGTCGCCGGGCTTGAAGTCGGGGATGTCTTTCCCCAGGGCGGCAACTTGTTCCGCCTCGAGCTGTGCGATCAGATCCATCTGATCTTCTCCTATCTGCTCACGGTTGGACCCGTGAAGTGTGTCTCGCGTCCCAGAGCTCCGCGTCTTCGGTCGGGTCCGCACCGGATCTGGTCCGGGCGCCCGCGGGAGGCTATCGACGTCATTTTCCGTAACTTCCAGTCCGGCCCGTCTTGGCCCCGCCGAAGCAGCGGGTCAGGCAACACCGAACAGCCCCGTGCGACTCGCAAGAGCCGCCGGACGCGCTGCGTATATGCGCGAGAGCCGCGCGGATCAAGGAGAAACTGGGGGTTTGGGCGCTCAGAGCGGGCGCTTGAAGCCGACGTGGCTCGCCTTGAAACCCAGCCGTTCGTAGAAGCGGTGGGCCTCCTTGCGCGAGGCGTCCGATGTCAGCTGGACCATGACGCAGCCGCGCTCGCGGCATTGCTCCACCGCCCAGTCGATCAGGGTGCCGCCAAGGCCCATGCCGCGGGCCGGGGCCGCCACGCGCACCGCCTCGATCTGGCCGCGGGTGGCACCCAGCCGGGACAGGCTGGCGAGGAAGGTGATCTGCAGCGTACCGATCACCTCGCCGTCGCGCTCGGCCGCCGCCAGCAGCTGGTTGGGGTCGGCGTCGATGCGGCGGAAGGCGTCGAGATAGGCCTCGGGCAGCGGCGGGCCGGGTTGTTCGCGGGTGGCACCGAGCGGATCGTCGGCCAGCATCGCGACGATGGCGGCGACGTCGGCCTCGGTGGCGCGGCGGATGGTGGTCTCGGTCATTTGCCCTGCTCCCGAGCCTTCTGATGTGCGTCCCAGAGATCGGGGCGGCGGACGCGGGTGATCTCTTCGGATTGCGCGCGGCGCCACTTCTCGATCTCGCCGTGGTGGCCCGAGAGCAGCACCGGCGGGATCTCGAGCCCCTGCCACGTGGCCGGGCGGGTGTATTGCGGATGCTCGAGAAGCCCGTGCGAAAAGCTCTCCTCCTCGACCGACTCGGCGTTGCCCAGCACGCCGGGCAGCAGCCGCACCGTGGCATCGAGCAGGGCCTGCGCGGCGATCTCGCCGCCGGTCAGCACGTAGTCGCCCATCGACACCTCGGCGATGCCGTAGTGGTCGAGCACCCGCTGGTCGAGCCCCTCGAACCGGCCGCAGATCAGCGTGACGCCGGGCGTCTGCGCAAGCTGGCGGGCGACGGACTGGTCGAAGCGACGGCCGCGCGGCGAAAGGTAGAGGATCGGCGCGGCCGGGGCGATGTTGCGCCGCGCGGTTTCGAGCGCGGCGCCCATGACGTCGGGACGCAGCACCATGCCGGCGCCACCGCCTGCGGGCGTGTCGTCGACGTTGCGGTGCCGCCCTTCGCCGAAGTCGCGCAGGTGCACCGTGTCGAGTTGCCACTTGCCCTCCTGCAGCGCCTTGCCGGTCAGCGACAGGCCCAGCACGCCGGGGAAGGCGTCCGGGAAGAGGGTGATGACCTGCGCGGTCCAGGCGCGTGCCAGCACGGGCGCCTCGGTCATCAGTTCGCGCGGGGTGTGGCTCAGGCGGACGGCCTTGCGGCCATGGGATTTCGGTGCGTCGCTCATGCTTCACCCTCTAGCCGCAAGGGCCGGGCGGCTCAAGCGGCGTGGTCGGCGGCGATCGCGGGACGGTGCGCCGCAAGATGGTCGCGGATGTCGAGCACCACGGCGGGGTTGGCGAAGCGCTGCGCCAGCGCGCCGGCGCGGTCGGGCGGGGCAGTGACGAGCTGGAGCAACTGCCAGAGCTCGCGCAGTTCGTCCGGGCTCAGGTCAATGAGGCGCGGTCGTCCCCAGGACCGGCAGATGCGGGTGACCACGAGGCCGAAGCGCGTCGTCCTGCAGCGCGTCCCCGAGCGCGGCCCGGATCTTGGCGGGGGAGGGCATGGCGGGCGCGTGCTGGCGCAGGGCGCGGGGGGCCATCAGCCGCGCCACCGGGCGCCTCGCGTGGCGCTGCGACCAGCCGGCGGCGCCGAGCGCGACCAGCCACGACAGGCCCAGCATCGCGAGGGGCGGGCCGTGCAGCACCGAGATCGCGGCCATGCGGTCCGGCAGGAAAATTATGGTTAACGAAGGCGACAACACGACGCCGGGCCAGAACACTCGTTGACAGGATGTGAGCACGCATGCCCCCTTTCCGACACCATCCGGACAAAGTTCCCGTCCAATTGTGGCAAAATCTGGGCGGCGCCCCGATCCGAGGGGACTTCGTTTCCGGGGCCGAAACGGTCAGTGCATCCCGGCCTGTCTGTACGCGATGCGGCGAAGGTGCTTCTTCGCCTCGCTGAGCGGGCGGTCCTTGAGGGCGCTCCGATTCAGCGCGAGGAAGACCTCTTCGAGCCCGATGTCGGGCCGCACGTTGGCCGCGAGGGGAATCACCAGCGCCGCACGGGCCTCGGGGTCGAGTCCGGTGAGATCCAGCAGCGGCGCCAGCGGCCCCTCGGTGCGGGTGCGGCTGTCCTCGAGTGCCACGGATGTGACCGGGCAGGGCGCCACGGCTTCTGCCACCTCCTGCACCACGCGCCCGAGATCGGCGCCCTCGGCGAGCGTCTCGGAGTAGCGGTCGAGGTCGGCGGTCAGCCGGGTGCTGCGCAAGTTCTGCCACCAGGTCGAGCGCAGCCACGGCTCCGGCGCGCGGGTGGAGAAGTAGAAGCGCAGGTCCGTCCCGTCGCCGAAGCGCTCTCGCACGGTTTCGGCGAGGGACGCCATGATCCGCGGCGTGGCGGCGTAGCGGCAGAGCCCATGGCGGCCGGGCACGTGGCCGGACAGATCCTCCGAGCACAGCACGACAGGGCGGGGATCGTCGCGGTCGAGCCTGCGGAAGACCCGCGCGGCGCGGCGCCCGACAGCGGCGACCGACTGGTCCCCCGGCGCCACCGAGCAGGCGCGGGCGGCATCGGTCAGCGGTTTGAAATCCGGTTTCAGGAGCACCCTCAGATGCGGCGCGAGGCGCTCGGCATTCTCGGTGAGGGCGGTCTGGACGCTTGTCGTTCCGGTCTTGTGAAATCCTGCGTGGATGACGACGAGCGTCATTCCAGCAGGCCCTCCGGCGGATCGGCGACGATGCGGCCCGAGGCGAGATCGACGGTCGGCACCACGGCGCGGGTGAAGGGCAGCAGCACGGTCTTCGACCCGCCCGGCAGTTGCAGCTCGAGCAGGTCGGCGGCGCCGTGGTTCAGCACCGCCTTGACGCGGCCGAGCTCGACCCCGCCGGTGTCGTAGACCGCGAGGCCGATGAGGTCGGTGTGGTAGAACTCGTCGTCGGGCAGGGCGGGCAGCCGGTCACGCGGGACGTAGAGCCCGGTGCCGCGAAGCGCATCCGCCTCTTCCTTGCTGCGCACGCCCGAGAGGCGCGCCGCGAAGCCGCCCTTGACCGCGCGGGTGATCTGCAGATCGAAGCTGCGGGTGCCGTCCTCGTTGGTCAGCGGGGCGTAATCCGCAATGGCCTCGGGGTCGGCGGTGAAGCTCTTCAGCCGCACCTCGCCATGGACCCCGAAGGCGCCCGCAATCGTTCCGACGCAGATCGTGTCGCTCACCTTGTCCCGTCCTTCACCGAAATACCGGACGACTGGATAGCCCGCCCGGGCCGGGTTTGGCAATCGGCCGAGGCCGTAAGTTCACGTCAGAAACTCATGCGCATGACGCGAATGACGCCGAACCGGATGGTCCACTGGTCCTCGGCGCCGGAGTCGACGATGGGGCTGTCGAGCGCGTCGTTCATGAACTTGCGCCAGGTCACGCCGCCCTCGAGCCCCCAGTCGTCGTTGAGCTGGTAGCGTGCCACGAACTCGGCACCGCCGCCCAGCAGGCCGCCGTCGGGGTCGTAGGCCGGACGGTCCGCGGTCGCCTCCGAGGAGGAGACGCCGAAATAGGTGTCGGCGAACTCGTCGCTGCCCCAGAAGAGCCGCGGGCCCATGCTCAGCCGCCACTCGCGGGTCGGGCGCGCGATCAGGTCAAGACCCGCCTCGGCGGTCCAGCCCTCGTGCCCGCCGAAGCCGCGGCGGAAGTCGCTGTAGACGTTGTAGTTTTCGCCGGTGTAGCCGAAGCCGAAGCCAAGCTCGTAGGCGGGGTCGATGTCATCCATGCCGCGCAGCGCGTCGTCATCGGACGAGTCGCGGCGGCCGATGTAGTCGAAGGAGCCGTGGAAATCCCAGCCGCGGAAGTCGTTCCACGCGTCGCCGCTGCCGTAGTCGAGCCCCTCGGAGAGCGTGAAGCGGTGCAGGCGGAAGCCAAGGTCCGGCGTCACCTCGTAGTCGTCCGAGCCGAGATACTTCGGCTTCATCCCGGCGCCGCCGCGCAGGCTGAAGACGAAGCCGCGCTGCCGCGAGTTCTGCGTCGAGAGCGTGTCGATGGAGAGCGGCTCGGCGGACACCCCCGTGTCGGTCGAGAGATCCTGCGCAAGGCCGAGCGTCGGGGCGCCGATCACGGCCAGCGCAAGGGCGACTGCGGTGCGGGTGGTCTTCATCGGGCAGCTCCTGTCTCGGGGTTGGTCTCGGCCAAGGGTCGAGTCTTACTGTAGCGGCTTTCTCATGGTTT
>NZ_JAATOS010000266.1:0-5656 GCF_011806505.1 Salipiger sp. HF18
CGTCACCAGCACGATGGAATCGTTGATGATGATGCCGGTCATGCCGAGGATGCCCACCACGGTGAACATCGACATCGGCACCTCCCACAGCGCGTGGCCGTAGATCGTGCCGACGAGGCCGAAGGGAATCACCGACATCACAACCAGCGGCCGGGTCCAGCTCGCGAAGACCCATGCCAGCACGAGGTAGATGCCCAGCAGCACCAGCGTGAGGCCTGTCCGCGCGTCCGAGAGGAACGCATCCTCCTGCTCGGACAGTCCGGCCATCCGGAACTCGATCTGCCGCCGCTCGGCGATCGAGGGCAGGATCTCCTGTTCGAGCGCCTGCATGATCTCGGCGGCGCGGTCGGCGTCGTCCTCGGAGATGTCTCCGGTGACCGAGATCAGCCGGATACCGTTCTCGCGCCGCACCGTCGAGAAGCCGGTCTGCCGCGTCACGCTGACCAGATCCGCAAGGGGTACATAGGCGCCTTCGGGGGTGCGCAGCTGCGTGCGTTCGAGAAAGTCGGCGGTCTGCTCGGTCTCGGGCAGCTCGACGCGGATCTCGGTGCTGCGCGGGCCGTCGGGATAGGTCGCCGCCTCGATGCCGCCGATGCGGTGCCGCAGCACCGTGCCCAGCGCGTCGATAGTGAAGCCCAGCGCCTTGCCCTGCGGCGTCAGCTCGAGCACCAGCTCGTCCTTGTCGTAGCTGAGGTTGTCCTCGACCGCCGACACCTCGGGAAAGCGCAGCAGCGCGGTCTTCAGATCCTCGGCGGCGGCCTTCAGGGTCTCGGAGGTGGCGCCGAAGAACTGCACGTCCAGCGCCGAATCCCCGGGGCCGGAACGCCAGCCGCGGAAGCTGATGGTCTCGACCAGCGGGTGCCGCTCGACCCGCTCCTGCAGCTCGCCCACGAAGGCGAAGCTGGAATAGGGCCGCAGGTCGGCGTCGATGAGCTCGATCGAGATGCCGCCGAGCTGGTCCTCGTCCTTGCTGTCGCTCCCCGCGAGGCCGTACCCTGCGTTGCCGCCAATCTCGGCGATCACGTAGTCGATGGGGTTGCGACCGTAGCGGTCCTCATACTCGCGACCAAGCTCGTCGGCCATGCGCTGCAGCATCCGCATCTGCTCGAGCGTGTCGGCGCGCTTGGCCCCGGGCGCCATGGCGAAATTGCCGGTGATCGAGGGCTGCTCGGGCGAGTTGAAGAAGCGCCACTGCACGTCGCCCCGGATGAACAGCGCCGCCTGGCTCGCAAAGGCCAGCACGGCACCGGCCAGCCCCACATAGCGGGCCCGGATGACGCCCGCCATGAACGGCCGGAACAGCCGCTCGCGGACCCAGCGGAAGCCGCGGTTCACCATGCGTGAGGGCATGTCGTACCAGTGCTGCTTGCGCGAATGCGCGATGGCGTGGGCCATGTGATTGGGCAGGATCAGGAAGCACTCCACGAGGCTCGCCAGCAGCACCGCGATCACCGTGAAGGGGATGTCCTGGATCATCTGGCCGAAGCGCCCGCTGATCGCGGTGAGCCCGAAGAAGGCGATGACCGTGGTCAGGGTCGACGAGAACACCGGCAGCGCCATGCGCCGCGCGGCAAGCTCGGAGGCCTCGACCGGCCCGTAGCCGTGGCGCGACATGTGGTCCGCGTGCTCGCCCACCACGATGGCGTCGTCCACCACGATGCCCAGCGTGATGATCAGCGCGAAGAGCGAGATCATGTTGATGGTGAGCCCCGAGGCATACATCAGCGCCAGTGCCGCCAGCATCGAGGTCGGGATCCCCGCTGCCACCCACAGCGCGGTGCGGGCGTTGAGGAACAGGAACAGCAGCACGACCACCAGCAGAAGGCCGGTGGCGCCGTTCTCGAGCAGGATGTTGAGCCGCGCGGTGATCGCCTCGGCGCGGGTGCGGATCAGGTCGACGCTGGTGCCCTCGGGCAGCGCCGCCTGGAACGACCGCGCCACGTCCTCGACCGTGTGCTGGATCTTGATGGCGTCGCCCTGCGCCGAGCGATCCACGCGGATCGAGATCGCCGGATTGCCGCCGACGAAATAGGTGCGGGCGCGGTCGACGCCCTCGACCCGCACGGTCGCCACGTCGCCGACGGTGAGCTTGGTGCCGTCCTGTTCCGAGCGCAGCACGATGGCCGCGATGTCGTCGGCGCTGCGCTTCTCCACGCCGGTGCGCACGCGGGCATTGGCGCCCGAGACGTCGCCCGCCGGGTTGGCATCGACCTCGCCGGCGATGGCGGTCGCGATTTCCTGCATGGTGACGTCATGGGCGATGAGGTTGCGCGTCGGCACCTCGACGATGACCTGCGGCGCGGCGAGCCCGCGGATGGTGGTGCGGGTCACGCCCTCGGAGAAGAGCCGCAGCACGAACTCGTCGGCGAAGCGGGCAAGCTGGGCGGTCGCCACCGGACCGGTGATCACCACGTCGGTCACCCGGTCGCGCCAGCCACCCGAACGGATGGTCGGGTCCTCGGCGTCGTCGGGCAGCTCGGTCACGCTGTCCACGGCGACCTGGATATCGTCCACCGCCTTCATCATGTCGTAGCCCGGCTCGAACTCGAGCTCGATCGAGGCCGAGCCCTCGCGCGACATGCTCTCGGAACTCACCACCCCCTCGACCGCGAGCAGCGTCGGCTCCAGCAGCTGCACGATGCCCGAATCGACGTCCTCGGGACCGGCGCCCTCCCACGTGACGCGGACGGTCACGTCGTCGTCCACCACGTCGGGGAAGAACTGTGCCCGCATGTTGGGCACCGCGAGCAGCCCCGAGGCCAGCAGGATCACAAGCAGCAGGTTCGCGACCGTGGGGTGGCGGGTGAAGTAGCTGAGGATGCCGCGCGCCGGGCCGGGGATCTGTCGCAAGGATCAGCCCCCCATCCGCTCTTCGATGCGCTGCACGACCTGCACCGGCACCCGGTCCTGCGACAGCTGCGAGAGGATGCGCTCCTTGGCCTCGGCCGGCATCCGCGTGCTGGATTCGACGAAGGCCACCAGACGCGCCCGCTGCTCGGTGGAGAGCTCGACCATCTCGGGGCCCTCGGTCGCGGCGGGCGTCGCCGTCGCGGCGCCCTCGCCCGCGCGCAGCGGCCGCACCTTGATGCCGGCGCCAAGCAGCGGCGTGCGCTCCATGACGACTTCGCGGCCTTCCAGCGCATCGCCCTGAACCAGCACGTCGTCGCCCTGACGGCGCAGCAGCCTGACCGGCACCGGCTCGAGCCGGTCGTCGGCATCCAGCGCCAGCACCTGGCTCGCAGCGTCGAGCGCCGTTGACGGCAGGCGGACCACCCGCTCCAGCGGCGCCTCGGTGACCTCGACGGTGACGAAATCGCCGGGCTTCAGCCCTGCGGGCCGGTCAAGCGTCGCATAGAGCAGCCGCCCGGTCTGGCCTGCGCCCACCACCGCCCCCTCGCGCGAGAGCCGTCCCTCGGCCACCAGATCGGCACCGTAAAGTTCGAGCCGCGCCAGCACCGGCGTGGCGCGCGGGCGTCCGTCGTCGCCCAGCAGCCGGGCGTATTGCAGGGTCGAGACCCGGAACGCCACCTCGAGCGCCTCGGGATCGACCAGCGTGGCAAGCTGTTCGTTGGCCGAGACCCGGCGCCCGGCCACCACGGCCACGTCGCTGAGCTGGGCGTCGAAGGCGGCGCGGATCTCGGTCTCGTCGAGCCGGCGCTGCGCCTCGTCACGGCTGATCCGTGCCCGCGCGAGCCCCGTGGTCGCCTGGTCGACCCGGGCCACGGCCTGCGCCACCGCCTGCCGCTGGCTCACCACCGACTGCCGCGCCGAAGACGCGGCCAGCTCGGCCTCTTCGACCGCGGCGGCGGTGCCGACATCGCGCCGGGCAAGGTCCTGCTGCCGCTCGTAGGCGTTCTGGCGCAGCACCGCCTGCTCCTCGGCGGCGCCCAGCGCGTCTTCCTCGAGCCCGACCGCCCGGCGCGCCTCACGCAGCTCAGCCTCGGCGTCGGTGAGGGCGGTCTCAGCGCTCTGCAGCGCCGCCTCGAGATCCGCCGGGTCGATGCGTGCCAGCACCTGCCCCGCCGCCACCCGTCCGCCTTCGACGAACTCGGGCGCGAGCTCCATCAGCGTGCCCTCGATGGCGCTGCGCAGCTCCAGCGTGCGGCGGCTCTGGACCTCGCCGAAGGCGGTCAGCACCGGGGTCACGGTCTCGAAGGCGACCGGCGTCACGTTCACCGCGAAGACCCGTTCGCGCGCCTCGGGCATGCGCGGCACATCGTTCAGCCGCACCATCACCGCGTCGCGCACCAGCGCCCCGGCGTAGACCAGCAGCGCCAGGGTCAGCGAGAGCAGAAAGAGACCAACGAGGCTCTGGCGGAGAAAACGCATCCTGGCTTCCCTCGGGGATCGGACCAAAGGGCCCTGACTCAGATTATCATATGAGACGACACGCCGTGTCGCACCACGTTCATGTTACGTGGCTTCGCGTCATTTCCGTCGCTTGTGTTCCTCGAGGCGCGGAAAGATCTCGACGAAATTGCAGGGCAGGTGCCGGTAATCGAGCTGGAACCCGAGGATTTCGTCCCAGGCATCGCGGCAGGCGCCGGTGCTTCCCGGCAGCGCGAACAGGTAGGTGCCGCCCGCCACCCCGCCGGTGGTGCGGCTCTGCACCGCGCTGGTGCCGATTTTCTGCATGGAAATCAGGGTGAAGACCGTGCCGAAGGCGTCGATCTCCTTCTCGTAGACATCCCGGTGCGCTTCGACAGTCACGTCGCGCCCGGTGAGCCCGGTGCCGCCGGTCGAGATCACCACGTCGATCTCGGGGCTGGCGACCCACTCACGCAGTTGTGAGGCGATCAGCTCGCGGTCGTCGGTGCAGATCGCCCGCGCCGCGAGCGTATGGCCCGCGTCGGTGAGCCGCTGCACCAGCGTGTCGCCCGAGCGGTCCTCGGCCAGGGTGCGGGTGTCGGAGACGGTAAGAACGGCGATGCGGACGGGAATGAATTCTCGCGACTCGTCGATACGGGACATGGCGGCCTCGGGTGGTCGGTTTCAGCGGCAGGGGTCGGTCACAGGCAGGCGCGGCGTGGCGAAGACCTTCGCGAAGCGCCTCAGCGACGCATCCTCTGCGATATGGGCGGCAAAGGCCAGCGGCGCGCTGTCGCGGTCGCGGCAATCGAGCGCCTTACGCCCGCGCGCCCGTTCGAGCGCCGCCAGCATCGCCGCGCGCCGCGCCTCGGGCGACATCGGCGGCACGGTGTTCTCGGCGAAGAAGTCCACGCCGCGCAGCAGCTGCCCCGCCGCCCGGTCGCGCTGCGGCACGGTGAAGAGGTCGGGGCAGCTCTGGACCGCCGCCGCAGCCACCACCAGGCGGCGCAGGGCACAGCCCGCCGGGCCCCAGCCGCTCTGGTCCTCGGCCCGGATGCGCCGACCGCGGCGCTCGACGATCACCGGCCCCGGCAGTTCGAGCCGCTCGACCCCGGGTGCCGGACGCAGGACCGCGTCGGCGTGCTCGGCAAAGAGCCGGTCGTAGTCGATGGCGAATTCCGCAGCGGCGGCGGGCGTGGCGAGCATCAGCGCGAGGGCAAGCGCCCTCATCCCAGAGCCCGCAGCTTGGCGCCGACCGCGAGCATGTCGGCCCAGGCCTCGCGCTTCATCTGCGGCTGGCGCAGCAGGTAGGCAGGGTGGAACATCGGCATCGCAGGGCGCCCCTCGG
>NZ_JAATOS010000267.1:0-5578 GCF_011806505.1 Salipiger sp. HF18
CATCGAGCGACCGAAACCCCGTTCAGGACCGGGACCCGCGACCGGTCGGATGAGAGCCGTGCCGGTCAGCCCGAGAACTTGATGCCCGCCAGCAGCCGGCGCAGCGGGTCGCCGTCCTCGGCGGCGAGCATGTCGCGGGCATAGGCGTCGTGCTCTCGGATGATCGGGCCCAGCGTGGCGTTCTTGGCCGTGCCCTCGGGGGCGAGCGTGACCAGCACGCGGCGGCGGTCCTTGTCGTCGGGCACCCGCATCACGAGGTTCTCCGAGGTCATGCGGTCGATGATCTTGGTCAGGTTCGCGGGCTCGACGAAGACCGAGGAGGCAAGCTCTCCCATCGGCAGGCGGCCGTTTTCCCCGAGGCAGCGCAGGATGCGGAACTGGTCGACGCTGAGCGACAGCGGCTTGAGACGGGCCTCGAGATCCAGATCGAGCTCGCGGTTCGTGCGCGCGATCTGGTAGCCGATCTGCCCGATCAAAAGGGTGTCTGGCACGTGGCGTCTCCCGCCTCGATTGCTATCTTATTCGAATTTTGATTTTTACATATACGACGAGGACAGGGATGGCGAGCGCTTTGCGTCCCCGCCGTCCGGCAAGCGGATGCCCAGTGGCGCCTCAGAGCGTCTCGCGCACCTCGAAGACGGTGCCGTCGGCCTCGGCGATGTGCACGGTCGGCGTCGGCGACACCTCGGGCTTGCCCAGCATCTCGTAGATCGACGGGCGCGAGAAATTCCGGTCGAGCATCCGCGCCATGAGGAAGCCGTCGACCCGGCGCACCCGCCGTGCAAGGGCGGCGGCGAGGTGCACGCCGTCGCATTGGGGTGCAGGGTCAGCGCCAGCTCCTGACGCAGCGCCGCCCCGGGGAGCAGCACGAAGGGGCTGAGCGAAGAGCGCCAGCACCGCGCCCGCCGCCACCCGCAGCCGCCAGCAGGTCCGGGGCGTGGCCGCCGCCCGCGCCCTCGGTGTGGTACATGTGGATGGTGCGGCCGGCGATGGCCGCCATCGTGTCCTCGTAGAAGCCGAACTCGTTGATCGTGTCGGTGTGCAGGTGGACGGAGAAGTCAGATGCGTCCGCCGCCCGCAGGCTGCCGTCCATCACCGCCGGGGAAGCGCCGAAATCCTCGTGGATCTTCACCCCCAGCGCGCCGCCCGCGACGGTCTCGGCTACCGCGTCGGGGTTGGAGTTGCCGCGCCCGAGGAAACCGAAGTTGAGCGGTCACTCGTCGGCGGCAAGGATGATGCGACCGAGCGTGTGGGGGCGGGAACAGCTCAGGTCGAAGTTGGGGCCGGGCGACATGCCGATCATCGTCGCCGAACCGCCCGCAAGCGCGTGGTACGCCTGCTGCGGCGACAGGACATGGGCGTGGGCCTCGACCGTGCACGCGGTGACGAAGTGATGGTCGCCATGCACCACGGTGGTGTTGGGCCCGGTCACCAGCCCCGGCGTCACGCCGTCCATGATGTCGGGGTTGCCGGCCTTGCCGATGCCGATGATCTCGCCGCGGCGGATGCCGATGTCGGCCTTCACGGTGCCGGTGACCGGGCAGAGGATCACCGCGTTCTGGATCACCATGTCGAGCGCCTCGTTGGCGTCGGTGCCGGTGGTGCAGAAGCCAACGCCTTCGCGCATGAGCTTGCCCGCGCCGGTGGTCAGCTCTTCGCCGTAGTGGGTGAAATCCTGCTCGATCTCGGCCAGCAGCGAGGTGTCGCCGAGCCGCACGAGATCGCCGGTGGTGGGGCCGTAGTGGGCGGCGTATTGCGCGCGCGGCATCTTCATTTCAGGTAGACGTTCCAATCCGCCATCTGCAGTGCGGCCTCGCGGCGCGCCTCGGTGGGGCCTTCGGTCAGCCAAGCGAAGCCGTGGATCGTCCGGCGGCCGCGGTAGGGCACCAGCGTCACCCGCGTGGCGACGCCCGGGTCGAAGCGCTCGCCGCCGCCCGAGGGCCGGTCGGGCCGGTGGCCGTAGGCGCTTGCCCGGTCGAAGCGCAGCGCCCGGTGGATCTCGAAGAAATGCGCGTGGCGGCGCACCTGGATGGCGCGGTCGCCGGTGTTCAGCACCTCGATTTCGAGCCGCGGGCGCCCGGCGTTGAGCTCGATCTCGCCCTCCATCGGGATGATCTCGCCCGGCACCGGCTCGAAGGGCCCGGGGGCGATGGGGTCGAAAACGGTCACGAGCTTGGTGCCCTCGTCCATCGTCACCTCGACCGGGAAGGTGTCGAGCAGGCTCGGCACCCCCGGCTCCACCTGGTCGTGGGGCAGCAGCGTCGCGGCGTGGGAGACCATGGCGGGGCGGTCCATGCCCTTGCGCGCGGCGAGCAGGAGCTCGTCGGCAGGATAGGCCACCGCCTCGGGGTGGCTGAGGCGCACGCCCTCGCGCAGGTAGCGCCGGGCGAGTTCGGCGGCGGTGAAGATGGTGAGGCGTTCGAGTTCGGTGGGGTTAAGGTGCATGGGTCTCTCAGTTCACGAAGAGCCGCGCCGCATGCGGGCGCATGAGCGCGATGTCGGTCATCGGCGAGAAGCCCTGCGGCAGGGTGCCGGGGGCCGGCGGCCGGGCCATGTCGACGCGCGTGGGTGCAAGGGCGCGGGCGCTGCGCCGGGCCTCGAGCGCGCCAGCCTGTCCCAGACGGACGGCGGCAGAAAGCAGACCGCGCAGGAAACCCTGCGCAGCCACCAGCAGCGCGGTCGTCAGGCCCAGACCGGCGCCCCGGTGCAGCGCGCCGGTGAGCACGGGGAAGTGGCCCGCCATGCGCCCCGCGGTGACCGAGGCGCGGATTTCGCGGGCGCCGGCAAGCTCGAGGCGGGTGGCGGCGGCGAGGGGGGCGGCGCCGGCCTCCTGCGAGGCGCGCCGCTGCGGTTCGGACCAGAGCGAGAGGTCGACCTGAGCGTCCCAGTTCGCGAGGTCCGTGATGGTGTCCGCCCGCCAGCCGCCCGCCAGCGCCGGCCGGTCGATGCCGCGCCAGCGCCCCGTCAGCCCGGTTTGCACGGAACCCGGCGAGGTCGCGGCGCTGCAGCTGCGTGTCGGCCAGCAGCGTCTCCATGCCCCAGGAATAGGCGAAAGCGCCGGTCGGGAAGGCGCTGTCGCCGAGCTGCAGCGCGGTGACCAGCTCGGCATGGGGGACCTGGCTCATGCCCCGGGCTCGGCGATGTGGAAGGAGGCGAGCCCCTCGAGGTCGCGCAGGCGCGCGCGGTAGCGGGCCTCGGGGCCGTCGAGCAGCACCGACGTGACGCCCTCGGCGAAGCTCACCTTCCAATGCAGGTTGCCGCACCAGTGCCCGAGCCGCAGCGCCGACGGAAGGTCGTGCGGGACCAGCGTCAGCCGCGCGCCGCTGTCGACGCGCTGCACGATGGCGAGCGTGTCGTCGAGATGCAGCACCGCGCCGTCCTCGAGGCTCTGGTCCCGCGGCAGGGCGATCTGCACCTCGCGGCCCTTGTGTTCAAGGGCGTGCACCGCGTCGTGCCGGTCGGAGCGGGCGTTGCCCAGGAGGGCGGTGACCTGGAGCGGCTCCTTGGGGAGGGGGCTGCCGGTCATGCGGGGCCTCTTCGGGTGGTTTCGTGGGGGTGGTTTTGCGGTTTGTGTGGTTTTGGGGTGGTGTCGTTTCGGGGTTCGTGTGGCGGGGGATGGGCCTGCGTGCGGGTGGTGCGCTTGCGGAGGGGGCGGGAGTGAGGGGCCAGCCCCTCACACTCCCCGGAGTTTAGGGGCAAGATGAAGAGCGGGCGTGGGGACGGGGCCCCCGGGTTGGGCGCGGCGTTCCGGGATGGGTTGGAGGCCGCGCGCGCGGCGGCCTCCGGCCCGGTCAGAGCGTCTTCCAGTCGGTGGCGGTCTCGAAGGCGTCGGCGACCCGGTAGAGCGTGGCCTCGTCCCGGAACCTGCCGACCAGTTGCAGGCCCACCGGCAGGCCGTCGACCATGCCGCAGGGCAGCGAGATCGCCGGGTGGTGGCTGATGTCGAAGGGTACGGTGTTGGGCAGCATCTTGAAGGCGCGCTGCACGATCTCCTCGCGCGGGGCGTCTGGGCCGGGCAGCGGCCTCGCCGTCATCGGCACCGTCGGCATCAGCAGCACGTCGTAGGTCTCGAGCGCCGCGTCATGGGCCGCGCGCAGGCTGCGCGACAGGTTCACCGCCTTGCCGTAGAAGCGCTTGCCGTGGCATTTGTCGGCATAGGCACCGAACAGCATGCAGAGCTTCAGCGTCTCGGAGAGCTCGTCGGCGCGCTGGCGCCACGCGCGGTGTGCGTCCATCAGCCCGCCGAGTAGCCCGGCTTGTGGAGGTTGTGCACCGGGCCGGTGGCGTTGGTGTGGCTGCCGACCGAGAGGCAGAAGAGCTCGCAATGGGCCTTGCCGGCGATCATCGCGCCCTCGTCGAGCATCCGGGTCACGATGGTGGCGTCGATGTCGGGGATCTAGCCTTAGAGCGTCGAGGAGCCGTTCATCATCGGCACGCCCGCCAGCATGACGTTGTCCTTGAGCACCACGGTTTTGCCCGGGAGCTTGCCGGTCTCGGCGCCGGTCACGGCGGACTTGTAGTACCACGCGTTGAGCGGGTTGCCCTCGGGCGCGGGGCGGGTGCCGATGGTGCGGGGAGAGGTCACCTCGTGCAGCGCGTCGGGGAGCTTCTCGACGATGCTGTAATGCTCGAACTAGGCGCCCATGAGGCCTTGGAACGAGGCCACGTCTGCCTCGGTCAGGTTCATCCCGAGCTCTGCCGCGATCTCGGCGATCTGGTCGGTGGTAGGGGGCGATACGGTCATTGGTCTTTCCCTGTTGATAGTCGTCTCTGTCCCGGTCCCGCGCCAGAGTGCGGCGCGGGGCGGGGGCGGTTTTCCGTGAGTGGTCAGGCGTTACGCCGCGAAGCCCATGAATTCGCCGACCGCGCGGCTGTCCGTGAGCTGCTCCTTCGGGATCTGCCGGTCGAGCACGCCGCCCGAGATCGCGTAGACCCGGTCCGAGAGCCCGGTGATGAAGTCGAGGTTCTGCTCGACCAGCACGATGGTGGTGTCGGAGGTCTTGGTGAGCTGCTTCAGCGTGTCCGAGATCTCGTCGATGATCGACGGCTGGATGCCCTCGGTCGGCTCGCCGAGCAGCATGAGCTTGGGGCGCCGGCAGAGGCAGCGGCCCAGCGCCAGAAGCTGCTGCTCGCCGCCCGAGAGCGCGCCGCCCGCCCGGTCGAGCAGCCGGGTGAGGCGCTGGCCGTGGGCCAGCAGCCCGACCTAGCGCCTGGCAAGATGGGTGACGCCGCATTTCTCCATCATCTCCTCGGCCTTGTCCCGGGCCATCGGTTTCAGGTGCTTGCGCCGGGCGGCCATGCGGACGTTCTCATAGACCGAGACGCCGTTGAAGAGGTTGGGCACCTGCGTCTTGATGCCCACGCCCTCGTTCACGATGTCATGGGTGTTCCAGCCGGTGATGTCCTTGCCCCGGAACTTCACCGTGCCCGAGGTGGGCGTGAGCTGCCCGGTGAGGCACTTGAAGACGGTGGACTTGCCGGCGCCGTTGGGGCCGAGAAGGCAGCGCAGCTCGCCTTCCCTGAGGGCGAAGTCGACGTGATCCACCGCGACGACGCCGCCGAACTGCATCACGAGGTT
>NZ_JAATOS010000268.1:0-5573 GCF_011806505.1 Salipiger sp. HF18
CGCAGGGGCTACCCCCCGCCCGGGCAGCCCCCCCAGTACGAGCGCGCCTCCCTGATCGGCTCCTCCCACCGCGCGCGGGCGGGCGGCCCCGCCACGTCGCAGCTCATCGCCTCGAACCCGCTCGGGGTGAAGGGGCTGCTGGTGGCCTACCGCGACGAGCAGGTGAACGGCGGTGGCACCACCGCGACCTCGTCGATCGGCGGGCACTACGGGCTGCCGAGCGTCGTCGCCGCGGCGGTGAACGAGATCGCCAAGAGTTCGGACCCCACCGCCGAGCAGCTGGTGCAGCGCCACGGTTTCATCCAGCTTTCCGACATCAACGGTGATGGCCAGACCGATTACATCATCGACACCTCGGTCACCGGCTCGGCCTTCTGGTGCAGCGCCCAGAGCTGCATGGTGCGGGTCTTCGCCTCGACCCCCGACGGCTACGAGCGCAACGACTTCCAGGCCTTCAACGTGACGCCGGCGATGTTCACCTGCCAGCGCGGCACCTGCGCCAAGACCGGCAGCAACACCACCACCGCCGCAGCCCCCGCGATGCCGGTGCCGCAGGCGATCCCGCGCGATCCTGGGCCGCAGATGGCGGCGATGCCGGTGCCCTCGGCCACGCCGGCGGTGCCCGCGACGACCGCCGCCGTGAACGCGGCGCCCGCCCTGCCGAATTTCTTCGGCGGCGCGGCCCCGGTCGAGGCCTCGCTGGCCTCGCATTGCAACAGCGTGAACCTCGTGACCTCGACCAACGGCGGTTATATCACTGCCGACACGCTCACCGACCCGGCGGCGGCGCTGGGAGAGCAGCTGTGCCTGACCCGCACCTATGCCATCGCGGCGGGCGAGACGCTGATGTCGCAGGTGGCCGAATCCTCGCCGCAGCAGATCGCCGAGCAGTGCGGCACCTTCGGCGCGCTGCTCAAGGAGCAGGTGGCCTCTGTCTCGCTGCAGCCGCGTGACCAGGTGCTGGCGAGCGTGGGCCAGTTTGTGCTGTCGACCGGCATGACCCCGGCGCAGCTCGAGAAGACGGCGCAGATCTGCCTCGCCTCGGGCTACAAGACCGATGACATGGGCACCGCCATGGGGGCTGCGCTGATGCTCGTCGCGCTGGGCAAGGGGCCCTATGCCGAGCTTCTGGGCCACCACCTGAGCCAGGGTTTCGGCGCCAGCCAGCGCTCGGACCTCGCGGTGAGCTGGTACGACCAGGCGCTGTCGGCGCTCGACGCCGGTGCGACCCCGGTCTTCGGCCCGGGCCAGCCCGAGCGGGCGGGGCTGCTGCGCAAGGCGTCGATGATGCTGGGCGGCAACAGCGGGCTTGCCGGGCAGGATGCACCCAAGGTCACGCAGGCCTCGGCGGTGCCGGTGTTCAAGCTCGCCGACTGATCCGGGTCAGCTTCCGGGACATCGCGCGGCGGCGTCGCAAGGGGCCGCCGCGTCGCTTTTCGGGGCGAGCGGAAAAAATCTTCGGCGGGATGTGATTTCCCTCTTTTCTTCCCCGGCGGGCTTTTGTAGAGAGCGCTTCACCAAGTCAAGACAGTGCGGTCGTGGCGGAATTGGTAGACGCGCAGCGTTGAGGTCGCTGTGGGGTAACTCCCGTGGAAGTTCGAGTCTTCTCGACCGCACCATTTACCCGAAGAGGGTTGCAGGCGCAGAGGCGTCAGCACATCCGGGTCACAGTTTCCCACTTAGACAAAGCAAGACACCCTTCGGGTGAGTTGTGTCTGATCACCGCGCGGATCGTCCGGCGCGGATGCAGGACGCACGTCGTCACACCGGGCATGCGAAGGGCAGGCGTCGACCCCGCTCGCGCCCCCGCTGCGGTGGCCGGGCAGCCGTCAGAGGCTGCCCTCCTCCTGGTCGGAAACGTGGGGACGGAAGATGATGAAGGCGCCCGTGGCCTTGCCCGAGCGGCCCTCTTCGATGATCGGCTGGATCTCGACCGACAGCGGCTCGTTCTCGAACACCCCCTGCGCGCTGATCGGCTCGAGGTCGAGCAGCACCCGCTCCACCGCCTCGGGCAGGTCGATGAAGTCGAAGCGCGGGCCGATGACGCTGAGCTTTCGGTTGATGTCATGCGGCTCGAGCGAGAACCGCTGGGCCCCCAGCCCGCTGAACCGCTTCACCAGCATCTCGTCATTCACCACGATCAGGCCGAGCCTGAGGATCTGGAACAGGTGCTCCGTCTCATTGTTCAGCGAGGAGAGGTCGAGAATCTTGCGCTCGTGCTCGGCGCCGACGGCGACGAGTTCCTTGTTCACCGCGTGCAGCTCCTCGTTCGAGCTCTGCAGTTCCTCGTTCGATGCCTGCAGCTCCGCGTTCGAGGCCTGAAGCTCTTCGCCGCTGGCCCCGAGTCGCTCGGTGACGTGCTGCAGGGTCTCCTCGGTCAGCCGCAGGTCGCGTTCCAGCTCGTGCACGCGCTTGGAGAGCACCATCGCGTCTTCCGAGTTGATGCCCTCGGCGTCGCCGCCGTAGTCCTGCGGCACGTCGTCGGCCTCGGCCTCGAGCCGCAGGCGGATCAGCATGAGGCGCGGCTTGTTGACCTTGTCGAGCGGCTCGAAGGTCAGGGTCACCGGCTGCGCCACGTCCTTGCCCATGTCGACGTCGAACCGGCGCGAGAACACCTCGAAATCGCCGGCGCGCAGCTTTTCGAGCGCCACGTCGATCACGAAATGCAGGTCGCGGTGCAGGATGTGCTCGACCGACCATTCGGTGAGGTCGCTGCGGGTGTCGACAAAGGCACTGGCGGCGCCGAACCAGCTCAGCACCTCGCCCTCGGAGGTCACGAGAAAGGACGAGGGCGCGTAGTTCTTGAGCAGCAGGTCGTAGGAGCGGAACAGCGCCTCGCGCCCGCGCATGTCGGCGAACTCGCGCAGCACCGGCGACATCCGCGACCGGGGCACGGGGGCGTGGTCGTCATTGGCCGGCATACGCCCCGTGGCCCGGCGGCTGAGCCGGTTCGGCAGCATGGTCCGGTCGAAGACGCGCCGGCCCGAGGCCTTGCGAAACAGCCGCCAGCGCGGGTTGATCGTGTCGAACTCCTCGCCGAAATGGCCCAGCGTCTCGGACGGTCCGAGGAACAGCACGCCATGCTTCTTCAGCCCGAAGAGGAACATCGAGATCACCCGTGCCTGCGCCTCTTCGCGCAGGTAGGTCAGCAGGTTGCGGCAGGACACGAGGTCGAGGTCGAGGAAGGGCGGATCTTTCAGCGCGTCATGCACCGAGAAGATGATCTTCTGCCGCAGCGAGGGCACGACCGTGTAGACGTTGGCGCGCCGGTCGAAATACTTCCGCCGCAGCGGCTCGGGGATCTTATGCACCGCGTCCGCCGAGTAGGCGCCGGCCGAGGCGAAGTCGATCGAATGGCGGTGCACGTCGGTCGCGATGATGCGGAAGCCGCGCAGGTCGCCGGCCGCCTGCAGCGCCTCGGTCATCTCGATGCCGATGGTATAGGCCTCTTCGCCACTGGCGCAGCCCGCCACCCAGATTCGCAACGGCTCGTCGGACTGCGAGCTCTCGATCATCGGCTGGATGACCTCGTCGCGCAGGATCGAGATGGCCTCGGGGTCGCGGTAGAACTCGGTCCCGCCGATCAGCAGGTCCTGGTAGAGCTCGTCCACCGCTTCCGCTGAATTGCGCAGCAGCTCGAGGTATTGCGATGGGTCGTCGATCCCCCGCAGGTGCTGGCGGCGGGTGATGCGGCGCAGGAGGTTGGTCTCCTTGTAGGAGCCGAAGTCGAGGTCGTGCTGCTTTTCCAGAAGCTCGAGGATCGACTGGTTCAGCGATTGGTCGAGCCCGGTGCCGATGTGCGGCGCGGTGCGCTGGCCGGTGGTGAAGATGTCGCGAATCGCGTTGGGGATGTCCGCCGCGTCGGCGATGCGGTCGTGGATGCCCAGCGACAGGATGGTGCGCGGCATCGACGGGAAGTCGGCCTCCTGCGGGGTCTGCACCAGCAGCGCGCCGCCCGCGGCGTGCAGGATCTGTGCCCCGTTCGAGCCGTCGCTGCCCGAGCCCGAGAGGATCACCGCGGCGGTCTTCTCGCCCCCGCGCGAGGCCAGCGAGGCCAACATGCTGTCGATGGGCAGGTGCGGGACCTGGTCGGCCTTGCTATAGGTGAAGGTGCGGAAGACGTCGGCCTCGACCACCGAGCCGGTGTTGGGGCGGTTGAGGTAGATGGTGTCGGGCGTGATCGGCAGCCCGTCCTCGATATGGCGGATCTTGAGATGGGTCTTGCGCGCCAGCAACTCGTCCATGACCGGGCGGTAGTCCGGCGACAGGTGCTGGATGATGATGTAGCACCAGCCGAGACTGTCGGGCGCATTGGTGAAAAACGCCTCCAGCGGGTTGAGCCCGCCCGCCGACGTTCCGATTGCGACGATCGGAATGCGCTCGGTCGCCTCGCCGCCACCGCGATCGTCTTCGAAGTCGGACATACCACCATCCCGTTGACATCCTGTCGTAACAGGAAACGTAACACATGGTGTGGCCGTCACAACTACCGGAGGATCGTGACTGGCGCGACTTCTGATCGCCGATGACGATTTCGAATACAGCGAAGCGTTCAGCAACGGTATGACGGCCATCGGGCACGATGTCATGACCGCGCGGAACGCTGATGAAGCGCTGGAAATTCTCATCGCCGAGGACGGAGCCTTCGATTTCGTCTTCCTCGATGTCGTGATGAACAACGGCGAGGCTATCAGCACGCTGCACCGGATCCGCGACCGCTGGGATGCACTCCCCGTCGTGATCATCAACGGGCGGGCCGAGATCGTGAACTCGCCGCTTTTTGCCAACGGGCTGCAGCTGGCGCAACGGCGGGTGCGCAAGTCGACCAAGCTCAGGGACCTCGCCGATCTGGTCTAAGACCTGGTCGGGACCTGAGCGAAGGCGGCAGCGCCCCGGATCCCGACCGAGCGGCGCGCGCGTTCGTCAGACGATACCGCGAGAGCGTCCTATCCGCGGGGCGGGCGCCGGGCCCGGATCTGCGCGGGGCTCGCGGTGGCGCTGGCGGCTTTGGCGCTGCTGAGCGGTTGGCCGTTCCCTGGCATCCCGCTGGCACGCTTCCGAGGCGACTTCGCCGCGATGGTGCCGCCGACGGCGGCACCAGGCTTGGCCTCTCGATGGTCGTTTCCTTCGTGCGCCGCTCGGTTGGCAGCATGGTGCTGCACTCGGTCCCCGAAGACGGCACCGAAGTCGAGCTGCTGTTGCCCCGCGTCGATGCCATGGCGGCGGAGGCGGGGGCCGAGACCTACCCCGAAGACGACCTGCGCGGTCTCAAGGTGCTGGTGGTCGAGGACGATCCGCAGTTCCGCCACACGCCACACGCTGCCCGAGGCGCTGGGGCTGCTCGGCGTCCAGGTGACCATCTGCCTTCAGGCGGACGAGGCGCTGGACCGGCTGGCCCGGCAGAGCTTCGACGCGATGGTGTCGGACATTCGCTTTCCGGGGCCGATGGACGGCATCGACCTCGCACGGACGGTGGCCCGGCGCTATCCCGCGCTGCCAGTGCCGCTGATCACCGGGTTCGGCAGCACCCGTCGTGAGACCGCGGATTTCGTGGTGCTCCGCAAGCCGGTGCG
>NZ_JAATOS010000269.1:0-5563 GCF_011806505.1 Salipiger sp. HF18
ACCTCGAGAAGGTGCCGCAGCGCGAAAAGAACATGACCGCCTACGAGATGATGCTGTCGGAGAGCCAGGAGCGCATGCTCATGGTGCTCGACCCCTCGAAGGAGGCCGAGGCCAAGGCGGTCTTCGACAAGTGGGACCTCGACTTCGCCATCGTCGGCGAGACCATCGAGGAAGACCGCTTCCTCATCGTGCACAACGGCGAGGTAAAGGCGGACATGCCGCTGTCGCGCCTGTCGTCCTCGGCGCCGGAATACGACCGCCCCTGGGTGCCGTCCGAGCCCGCCGCACCGCTGGCCGACGTGCCGCAGATCGACGGCATCGACGCGCTCAAGGCGCTGGTCTCGAGCCCCAACTACTGCTCGCGCGAGTGGGTCTACGAGCAATACGACAGCCAGGTCATGGCCGACACCGTGCGCATCCCCGGCTTCGGCTCGGGCGTGATCCGTGTGCACGGCACCGACAAGAAGCTCGCCTTCACCTCCGACGTGACCCCGCGCTACGTCAAGGCCAACCCCGTCGAGGGCGGCAAGCAGGCGGTGGCCGAGGCCTACCGCAACCTGACCGCCGTGGGCGCGCTGCCGCTCGCCACCACCGACAACCTGAACTTCGGCAATCCAGAGAAGCCCGAGATCATGGGCCAGTTCGTCGAGGCCCTGCGCGGGATCGGCGAGGCCTGCCTCACGCTCGACATGCCGATCGTCTCGGGCAACGTGTCGCTCTACAACGAGACCGACGGCGTGGGCATCCTGCCGACGCCGACCATCGGCGCCGTGGGCCTCATCGCTGCCGGCGAAGAGCCGATCCTCGGCTATGCCCGTGACGGTCACGTGGCGCTGCTGCTCGGCACTCCCGGCAGCCACCTCGGCCAGTCGGCGCTGCTTGCCGAGGTCTTCAACCGCGAGGAAGGCGACGCCCCCGCGGTCGATCTGGCCGAAGAGAAGCGCAACGGCGAATTCATCCGCGCCAACCGCGAGTGGATCAAGTGCTGCACCGACCTCAGCGACGGCGGCCTCGCGCTCGCGGCCTTCGAGATGGCCGAGGCCTCGGGCGTCGGCGTGCATCTCGACAGCGGCGACACCGCGGAGCTCTTCGGCGAGGATCAGGGCCGCTACCTGATCTCCTGCAACTTCGACGCCGCAGAGGCGCTGATGATCGCCGCCGGGCGCTCCGGGGTGACCCTGCACACCGTCGGCCGCTTCGCCGGCGACAGCGTCCGCTTCGGCAGCTCCGAGGCCCCGCTGGCCGAGCTCTCGGCGCTGTACCGCAGCAGCTTCGGCGCAACCTTCGGCTGATCCGCGAGGACCTCGAGAAACGGATCGGTGGAAAGGCGCGGCCCTTTCCACCGGCCTCGGCGCCTGTCCCCGCGCCCGGTCCCCCTGCCGTCCTCCGACACCAGCATCGCCTACAGAAACCGCCGTTTTCCGCGGGCTTACATGCAATTGCGGGAATGCAACGCCATAGTTGCAGGGGCTCCGCAATGCTATTAACAAGATGTCATTATTGATGCCGCGAGACCGCGGCGTTTCTCGTATTGAGAGAATTTCAGACTTGCTTCCGGTGCTTCGCACGACCCGAGCACTGCGTCACCAGAAGGGATGGCCGCAAGATGAACAACTGGGACGATCTGCGCTTCCTCGTCGCCCTTTCGAAGACCGGAACCATGACTGCCGCGGCCAAGAGCCTCGGCACCAACACGGCCACCGTGTCGCGCCGGATCGAGCGTCTGTCCGAGACGCTGGGCATGCCCGCCTTCATCAAGACCGGCGAGGGATGGCGCCCGTCCGAGGCCGTGGCCTCGCTCATCCAGCTGGCGCAGAGCTTTGACGGCGAACTGCAGGCGGCGCTGAACTCGCAGGCGGTGAACTCGGACTCCGAGCCTGTTACCATCAGCGTGGGCTCGCTGCCCATCGTCACCTCGCTGGTGCTGTTTCCCGGCCTCACCCGGCACAAGCCGGTTCTGGAGGGCGTCCAGCTCACCTTCTCGGACCGGATGTTCAAGGAAGGACTTGGTGACTACGACCTGGTGATCCAGTACGCCCGCCCCGGTCAGGGCCGCATCGTTGCGCGCAAGGTGGGGTCGATGTCCTATCGCTTCTACCGCTTCCGCGATGGCGACAGCGGCGGCGACTGGGCCGGCCTCGGCGAGGCCCATGACGACGCGCCGATGATGCAGGCCGGGCTGAACGCCTTCGGACGCCCGCCGCGGCTGCGCGTCGACAGCCTGATGGCGCTGCACCGGCTGATGCAGATGACCCGCCTGCCCGGCCCTCTGCCTGAGCTTCTGGCCGAGGACGATCCGGATCTCGTGCCGCTCGATCCTTCGATCCCTCCGAAGGTCGAGGAATGCTGGCTGTTCTACCACGAGAGCCGCCGCAACGACCCCGGGATCCGGCGCGCCGTCGACTGGGTGATCCGCTGTTTCGAGGACCTGCCGAACCAGGACCGCCTCCGCGCCGCCGAAGCCTGACGGCGCTGTCGGAACGGCGCCTCCGTCGCGCCGTTCCCGTCCCTGTTCACGGGCTCAGAGTCCGTAGATCGCCCCGAACTTCGCCTCGAGATAATCGAGCAGCGGCGCCTCGCTCGGCGCTTCTCCGCAGGCGCGGGTGATGACGTCGCGCGGCTCGTAGAGCCCGCCGTACTGCTGCACGTTCTCCGAGAGCCACGCGGTGGCCGCTGCAAGATCGCCCGCCGCCATCTGGCTGTCGAGATCCGGCACCGCCGCCCGCAGCGCCTTGTGCAGGCAGCCGGCGTAAACGTTGCCCAGCGAGTAGGTCGGGAAGTAGCCGAAGAGCCCCGCCGACCAGTGCACGTCCTGCAGCACCCCGTCCGAGGGCTTGTCGACCGGGAAGCCGAAGTCCGACAGGAAGCGCTCGTTCCACGCCGCCTCGAGGTCGTCGACCTCGAGCGTGCCGGCGATCAGCGCCTGCTCCAGATCGAAGCGCAGGAGGACGTGGAGGTTGTACTGCACCTCGTCCGCCTCGGTGCGGATGAAGCCGTTCTGCACCCGGTTCACGGCGGCGTAGAAGGCATCGGGGCCGTCGAGTCCGAGATCGCCGAAAAGCTCGGTCATGCGGGTGAAGAGCCACGAGGTGAAGGCGCGCGAGCGGCCGAGCTGGTTCTCGTAGATGCGGCTCTGGCTCTCGTGCACGCCCATCGATACGCCCTGACCCAGCGGCGTGAAGCGGTAGCTGCTGCGGATCGACTGCTCGTAGGCGGCGTGGCCCACCTCGTGGATGGTCGAGTAGAGGCAGTTGAACGGGTCGAGCGCGTTGGTCCGCGTGGTGATGCGCACGTCGTCGCCCGAGCCCGAGCTGAACGGGTGCACCGCCTTGTCGATGCGCCCGCGCGCCATTTCGTAGCCGAAGGTGCGCGCCACGGTCTGCGACAGCATCATCTGCGCCTGTTCGTCGAAGGTGCCCTGCAGCGACGCCGGCTGCGGGCGGTCGAGCACCGCCTGCCGAAGCGCCACCAGCCGCGGCCGCAGCGCGCCGAACATGCCCGAGAGCTGCGCCGCGGTGGCGCCGGGTTCGTAGTCGTCGAGCAGCGCGTCATAGGCGTCGCCACCGGCGGCCAGCGCGGCGCCCTCCTCGCGCTTGAGGCGCACGACCTCCTTCAGCACGGGTGCGAAGGCCGCGAAATCGTCGTCGGCGCGCGCCTCGGCCCAGATCCGGTGCGCCCGGCTGGTGATGCGCGCGATGTCGGTGGCAAGCTTCGCCGGCACCCGCAGCCCGCGCTCGTAGGAGCGGCGGATGTGGCGCAGGTGGGCGGTGCCCTCCTCGTCCAGCGCGCCATCGTCGACGGCATCGAGCCATTCGCCCACGCGCGGATCGGTGCGGCGGGCGTGCAGGATCGATTCCATCACCGCCATCTCCTCGGAGCGCTGCTCCGAGGCGCCGTGCGGCATCATCACTTCCTGGTCCCAGCCGAGCCGACCGGCCACCTGCGCCAGCGCCCCGGTTTCGCGCTGGAAGGACATGAGCTTGTCGTAGGCGGTCATCGTGCGGTCCCCCGGATGGATTGGGTCTTGGGATATTGAGCGCCGAAGCGGGCGCGGATGATCAGCACCCAGAGCACCACGGCCCCGATCTGGTGGGTGATCGCGATGTGCAGCTGGGCGACGTAGAGCACCGTGGTGATGCCCAGCACCACCTGCAGCAGCAGCATCGCCATCACCGCGTTGAAGCGGAAGCGGGTGTCCGAATTGGCGGACTTGCGGCCGCGCAGCCAGGTCACGACGCCGAAGATGAAGAGCAGGTAGCCCGCCATCCGGTGCATGAACTGCACGAGGCCCGGATCCTCGAAGAAGTTGCGCCAGACCGGCACGAGGTCGAAGGGCTGCGGCGGGAAGAACCCGCCCGCCATCAGCGGCCAGTCGGTGTAGCTGCGGCCGGCGTCGATGCCTGCCACCAGCGCCCCCAGCAGGATCTGCAGGAAGGCGAAATGCATGAGCCCGGTGCTCATCGAGAAGAGCTTGGCCTCGCGCCCGCGGCGCGCCTGCATGAGCTCACGCTCCGGCCGCCCGAGGGCGAAGACATACCACGCGATGAACCCGAGGATGATGAAGGCGAGCCCGAGGTGGATCGCCAGCCGGTAGGAGGCCACGCTGACCATATCGCCGGTCAGGCCCGAGGACACCATCCACCAGCCGATGGCGCCCTGCAGCCCGCCGAGCACGCCGAGGCCCAGCAGCCGCGGCGTCCAGCCGGTCGGGATCTTGCGCGCCACGAGGAAACCGAAGAACCCCAGCGCCCACACGAGGCCGATGACGCGGCCAAGCTGGCGATGGCCCCATTCCCACCAGTAGATGCTCTTGAATTCGGATAGCGTCATCTGGTTGTTCATGAGGCGGTATTGCGGGCTCTGCTGGTAGAGCGTGAACTCCTCTTCCCAGTGCGCCGCGTCCATCGGGGGCAGCGCGCCGGTGACCGGCTTCCACTCGGTGATCGACAGACCGCTGTCGGTGAGCCGCGTGAGCCCGCCCACCACGATCATTGCCATGACCAGCGCGAAGATCACCATCAGCCAGATGCGGATCGCACCGCGCGCGCCGCCCCGGCCCCTGTCGATCATGCCACCCGCTGGCTGCGTCCCCTTCGGCGCCTCGGCGGCGACCTCCTCGAAAAGCTTGCGCTGACCGGCCATGCCTCACCTTTCCTCACTTAGGGGCGGACGATAGGGCCACCCCGGTACTGCTTCAACCCCGCCCGGTGTGCCCCGGCGCCGCAGCCCCGCAATGGGTCAGCCGCGTTCCTTCCAGCGCACCATCTGCCGCATGATGCCGTGCAGCGTGCGCACGTCCTCACGCGTGAGCGGCATCCGGCTCCAGAGGTTGCGCAGGGTCAGTTTCATCGCGGGCGCCTTGTGGTCGGGGAAGAAGACCCCCGCCTCGTCCAGACGCTCTTCGTAGTGCTCGGAGAGCTTCTCGACCTCGATAGCGCTGGCCCATTCCGCCCCCGCCATCTCGTCGCGCCGCGCCTCGATTCCGGCGCTCGCCCGGCGCCATTCGTAGCCGCAGAGCAGCACGCATTGCGCGAGGTTCAGCGACGGGAACTCGGGGTTCACC
>NZ_JAATOS010000270.1:0-5526 GCF_011806505.1 Salipiger sp. HF18
GTTCGAACGCGCTCTACGCCGACAGCCTCGCCGCCTGCGCCGGCGAGGAGCCGAGTGCCGACGCGGTGTTCTCGTCGGCGGTGCACCAGATGGTGGCGCTGGTGAACGGCGCCTGTGGCCACGACTACCAGTCCGAGGCGACGCTGAACCTCCCCTCGGCCCGGCGCTGGCGCAACCAGCTCTGGGGCGTCACCGAGGAGCCCGCGGTCATCATCTACAACAGCGCCCTGCTGGCCGAGGAGAACGTGCCGCGTACCCGCTTCGCGCTGCTCGACCTGATGCGCAACACGCCGTTGTCGCTGGCCGGACGGATCGCCACCTACGACATCGAATCCTCGGGGCTGGGCTATCTCTTCGCCTACAACGACAGCCTCGAGGCCACGACCTTCGGCGCCATGCTCGAGGGCTTCGCGCGAACCCAGGCGGTGGCCACCTGCTGCTCGGCCGAGATCATCGGCGCGGTCTCCGAAGGGCGCTTCCTGCTCGCCTACAACGTGCTGGGCTCCTACGTGGCCAATGCCGCCCCGGCGGACGTGGGCGTGATCCTGCCCGAGGATTACACCCTGTTCCTGACCCGCGGCTACATGATCCCCCGGCAGGCGCGGCAGCCGCAGGCCGCGGGTCGTCTGCTCGATTTCCTGCTCTCGACGCAGGGGCAGACGATCCTGCGCCGCGCCGGGCTGATCTACGCTCAGGACCCCGAGGAGACCGCGCTTCTGCCCAGCGCCCGGCGCGCCATCGCGCTGGCCCCGCCGCTGCTGGTGGCGCTCGACCGCAGCAAGTCGGCGCAGTTCCGCACCCTCTGGCGCACCGCCTTCGCCGCCATCGCCCTGCCCTGAGGCTCCCCCTCGGGAACGCTCAGCGCCGCCCGTACCACGCCGCCGCCGCACGCAGCAGGTCCGGCAAAAGGCCCTGCGCCTGCGTCGGCAGCCTGCCCTCGCGCATGCTGAGCCCGACCGGGCGCGCGGGTCAGTCGGCGCGGACGTCGAGCGCGATCAGCAGGACCTTGGCGATCTCGGCATCGGCCTGCGCCGCCGAGATGCAGCCGAGGACATCGCCCAGCGACAGGTATTCGCGCATGAAGAGGATCGAGCCCGCCTCGATCAGGCTCTCGGGACCACCCTCCGGCAGATCGGCGAAGAAGGCATCGATTTGCGTGCGGGTGGGCGCGCCGGCGCGTGGCACCACCCACGCATGCCGGGCAAGCGCTTCGGGTGTCAGGCCGCGCGCCACGGCCAGCGGATGGCCCGGGCGCGCCACCACCGCCAGCCGGTCACCGAACAGCGGCTCCTGCACCACGTCGCCGATCGGCACCGGGTTGCGCAGGGCGCCGACCAGCAGGTCGATGTCGCCGCGCCACAGCCCGCTCAGCAGCTCGCGATAGAGCCCGTCTGCCTCGACATGGGGGACGCCACCGACCAGCGCGAGGACATCCTGCGCGCCGCCGACATCTTCCTGCAGAGCGGCGTCCACATCGAGACCGGGCCGTACAAGCACGCGATCCAGGGGACGTTCTTTCTCTATGTCTGGGAGCCCGCTGGCAACCGGGTGGAGTTGGCCAACGCCGGGGCGCGGCTGATCCTCGCGCCGGACTGGCCGCCGGTGAAGTGGACGCAGGCGGACCGGATGAAGGGGCAGGCCTGGGGGCTGAAGACCATCGAGTCGTTCCAGACCCATGGAACCCCGCCGGTGGAGCGCTGAGGACTCCTGCCCGTCCTCGCGGGCATGGGACGGCCGGGAAGAGGGGGCGCTGCCCCCGTCCCTGCGGGACTCCCCCGGGATATTTGGAACCAGAGGAAGGACAGGAGGCGGAGATGACGGTTGTGGTTCAGGACGTGGCGCGGGCGGAGGCGGATTCGGTGCTGGAGCAGGCCGAGGCAAGGCTCGCCGCCGAGGAGGCCAAGCGCGCGCGGCTGGCGGCGGGAGAGATTGGCCTCGACCTCCACGACATGCGCGGGCGGCTCGCGGAGAAGGGGCTGCGGTACGTGTTAGCGGTTTGGGCTGGGAGCGGGGCTGGGGCGAACGGGTGGAGAGGGTTACGAGAAGGTGAGGGGTTTTGTGGCGGATGGCCCGAGAGGGGCGCGGGAGGTCAGGCGGGGCGGTCGTCCTTGGGGACGGATGACGGTCCGAGGGCGCGACCTCCGGGGCCGAAAGATCGAAGACCAGCGCGGACGGGCTTCACCGCTCCCGACTGACAACGGCCGACGCTGACCGGGACGGGCGGCGCGCCCCTCATAGGCGGGCGGCGGTGTCCGCGGCATTCCCACGGTGCGCCAGAGCGGCCTTCACCAGGACTCGCCAGAGACTTTCAGGGAAGCTGGAAAGGCTGCGAGATGGATGGGATCGAGTCTCTCTGGATGCGGGGAGGAACGTCCAAGGGGGCGTATTTCCTCGCCTCCGACCTGCCTTCCGACGTGGCGGAGCGCGATGCGCTGTTGTTGCGGATCATGGGCTCGCCGGATCCGGTGCAGATCGACGGCATCGGCGGAGCGGACCCGCTGACCTCGAAGGTGGCGGTGCTGGCACCTCCCTCGCGCCCGGATGAGGACGCGGATTACCTCTTCCTGCAGGTTTTCGTGGACCGGCCGTAGGTGTCGGCGGCGCAGGGCTGCGGCAACATCCTCGCCGGGGTCGGCCCTGCGGCGATCGAGCGCGGGCTGGTGGCGCCCACGGGCGACGAGACCGAGGTGCGCATCCACATGTGCAACACCGGCGAGATCGCCACCGCCCGCGTTCTCACCCACCCGCGGACCTCTCTACAAAGCCAATTGCCCCTCTTGTCCCCGCACCACTCACCGGTGGACGTTGGCTGATCTACCCTTCATGTCCTCTCGGGCCCGGGTCAGCCGCTCCTTCTGCGCGCCACTCGCAGAGTGCCGGTAGGCGGCCCCTCCCGAGCCGCAGTCTTCGGCCTTCGACACGCGGATGACGCGTGTCGACCGGCTCGCCGCGTGCGGTCAGTCTTCGAGCGACCCGACCGAGGCGTCGGCCTCGCCCGCGATCCAGTAGCCTGCCGCCTTCAGCCAGCCGGGCTGGACGCCGCGGGCCATGAGCTCCTGCCGGATGGCGCGCGCCACCCCGGCCTCGGCGGCGACCCAGGTGTAGCTGCGGGGCGGCAGCGTCACCCCGGCCAGCGCCTCGAGGAAGGGCGCGGCATCGGCGGCCGCGCCTTCGGGGCGGTGCACCCAATGGCCGGTCCAGTCGGCGTCGGTGTCGAACTGCTGCTCTTCCTCGGTTCCCTGCACGGTGACGATGGTGGTCACCGAGACGCCGGCGGGCAGCTCCTCGACGCGGCGGCCGATGGCGGGCAGCGCCGTCTCGTCGCCGATGAGCAGCCAGTGGTCGATCTCGCCTTCGACCACCGCCGAGCCGCGCGGGCCGCCGACCATGGCGCTGTCACCGGCGCGGGCGTTTCGGGCCCAGTCGGCGGCGGGACCGCCCTCGTGATCGAAGACGTCGATCAGCAGCTGGCCGTCCTTGTAGCGGCGCGGGGTGTAGTCGCGCATGGCCATGTCCTCGCCACCGGGGACGAAGAGTTTCACGTGGTCGTCGGGCGAGGCGCTGACGAAGCCCGCGAGATCGGCGCCCTCGAGCGTCAGGCGGATCATCCTCGGGGTCAGGCGTTCGGTGCGGGTGATGGTGAGGCTGCGGCGCTTCAGCTCGTGGCGCAGCCGGGTCACGCGCGGGGTCGGCGTGGCGGAAGGGGTGTCGGTCATCAGAAAGGTCGTCCTTTGCGAGGTGCCATCTGCCTGACCGGGGGGGGTTGGGTGTGGCACGGGGTCTGGTCGAAAACGTCGAAAACGCGACCCTACCGGCGGCTCTCGCCATCGCGGGCGAAGCCCTCGAGAAAGAGCCGCATCAGGTCGGCGGCGTCGGGCTGGCCGACGAAGGTCATGGCGGGCGCGTAGGCGATCTCGTGCAGCAGTGCCCCGAGCGTATCGGCGTCGGTGTCGGCGGGGGTGCGGCGCAGCACCACCATGCCGAGCAGCGCCCAGTGGCGCCGGAGCACGACGCGCATATCCTCGACCGAGGCGCCCTCGCGCCCGGCGAGCCGGGCGAATTCGAGCAGGGTCAGGGGCCAGAGACCGCCGTTGCGGCGGCTGCCCGCCCAGTCCACGAGCAGCGCCTCGATCGCGGCGCGGTCCGGGGCCGCCTTGATGCCCTCGATCAGGCGGTCGAGCGACGCCCGGCCCGTGGCCTCGAACACCTCGAGACAGATCGCAGCCTTGCTCGGGAAGTTGGCGTAGAAGGCGCCCTTGGTGAAGCCCGCCTGCGCAGCGATCGCCCCGACCGAGGTCGAGGCATAGCCGTCGCGCGCAAAGAGAAGCCCCGCGGCCCCGAGCAGGCTCTGCCGCGTCAGCGCATTGCGTTCCTTGCGCGTGAGCCTCTCGGCCATGGTCGGAATCCCGTGCCCGCCCTCGTGATTTTCAGATACCGCAGGGTATCTGTACCATCAAATACCAACCGGTATTCAAATCCGACAGGACCGGGCCGCGACCACCGGGCCTGTCTGAAGCAGGGATCCGTCGGGAAGATGACGACCACACACGGGACATCGAAGGATACGGGCCATGGCGTCGCGAGGCCTCCCGAAGCCGTGACAGCGCGTCCTGTCGACTTTTCCGGCCCGGCGCACTATATGTCCGCTGCCGGTCGCGATCTGCCGACCGGGTTATCCGCCACGTTTCGCGACCCCATCACGGGTGCGGACGCGGCGTTCCTTGCAATACCGGACCGCCTCGCCCCCCTGCGGGGGATCGGAGCCGCGACGTGTCTGCCCGCCCATCCGGGCGGCTGACAAGGCCGTTGGCGTTGGCGCGTCCAGAGATTTCAGACAAAGGGTAGTCCCATGCCGAATGAAAAAACGCTCCATCGTTTTCATGCCGCCTTTGCCACCGGCGCCGGCGGCGCCATCGCCATTTTCACGCCGGAAGCTCCCGAGAAGGACACCGGCACGGCGCAGCCGGCTGTGGATGCCGCAGGCCCGCTGCCCCGGTCCGGAGCTCATCAGCAGCTCTGACACGGCCCGGGCACAGCCCCTCACGAAACGCGAGCTCCGAGTGATCTTCTCGGGGCTCATCCTCGCCATGACCCTCGCCGCGCTCGACCAGAGCATCGTGAACACCGCCCTGCCCCGCATGGCGCGCGATCCTGACGGGCTGGCGCATCTCTCCTGGGCGGTCACCGCCTTCTTGCTGAGCTCGACGATCGCGACGCCGATCTGGTGCACGCTCAGCGACATGTTCGGGCGACGGACCTTCCTGATGATCTGCATCCTGCTCTTCGTGGCCGCCTCGGCGCTTTGCGGCGTCGCGCAGTCCATGTGCCAGCTCATCGCCTTCCGCTTCCTGCAGGGGATCGGCGGCGGCGGGCCGATGACACCGTCGCAGACTGTCATCGCCGACGTGGTGACGCCCCCAAGAGCGCATGCGCTACCAGGGCTTCTTCACCGGCGTCTTCGCCTTCTTGAGCGTCGCTGGCCCGCTGATCGGCGGCGGGCTGAACCCGGCGCAGGCGGTTTTCATA
>NZ_JAATOS010000026.1:0-25871 GCF_011806505.1 Salipiger sp. HF18
GGACTTTCGATGGTGCAAGGGTTCATGCGGCAATCGGGCGGCACGGTACGGGTCTATTCCGAGCTCGGGACGGGCACTACGTTCAAACTATATTTCAAGGCCTGTAGCGGCGAGGAGAGCCCGCCGAAGATCCTTCCTACGTCCCGGGAAATGACCTCGCGACCGGACGCGCGGATATTGCTGGTCGAGGATGAGCCTGCGGTTATTGACGTTTTGGCCAACCATCTGTCGAGGGCAGGTTACTCTGTTACCCAGGCAAACTCCGGCGACGCGGCGCTTGAAATCTGGGAGGCAGCGGAGGCGGATTTCGACCTTCTGATCACTGACATCGTCATGCCAGGTAGCCTTCAGGGTACTCATCTGGCCAAGGAGCTGCGCGCGCGGTGCTCTGACCTGCCCGTGGTCTTCCTGTCCGGATACGCAAACGAGGCAATGGTACACGGCAATGGGTTGCGACCCGAGGACCTTCGTCTGATGAAACCGGTGCGCCGCGCCGATTTCATTTCCGCTGTGGACAAGGCCCTTGATAAGGCAAGCAAAGGATCGAAGATATAGGGTTAAGAATGTCGTGCTTGGGAACAGGCGCTTGAAGGATGCAACTCTCGGCAGCATAGTCGGGCGGCCCCAGAAGGGAAAGGGATCTCGGGATGGATTTGTACATAGCCGATGACAACGACGCCTTTGCCGAATACGTGGCGACCGTCGCACGTCGTGAGGGCTGGACCCCTCGGATATGCAAAAACGGCATTGAACTGCTGGATGCCCTCAAGAGCGATTATCGCCCTGCTTTCCTAATCATCGACGTCAACATGCCTATCATGGACGGAATAGAGGTGATTGAAGGTCTTTTGGATATTTTACGCCCGATGAGCATCCGCTTTGTTACCGGTGGTCCCGACAGCCACGCGCTTGCAGCCAAGATGATTGCCAACGCGCGCTCCATGACAGTTGGCCCTTCCTTGTATAAGCCTGTTTCCGTCAAAACGTTACGAGACGTGTTGGCAGGAGAAGCAAAGTCGATGCAGAATGGAGCGTCCGATTTGAATTCAAAATCTCCATAACAATTTTGGTTAATGCTGTTTCTTTGCAGCTCCGAACCGGTCATTCATGCGTGTCGCAGCATTTCGAGTGACCAGAGGTCCGCAGTGCGGACAAAGCTGCCCTTCCAAGCGACGTCTCGAAGGTCTACTGTAGGCGACACCTGATCAACACTCTGCCCCAGCGGTGCGCAATATGGCTGAACTCCCGAAAAAGGAAATCACTCGTGCGAACCGCGCTGCATGGAACGCGTCTGCACCTTTGCACGGAGAAGGGAAAGACTGGGAGCAGCTTCTAGGGAATGCCGGCCGTCCCGGTTTTTCGGTCCTCGACCCGTTTCTGACTGCCACGCTGGACGGGCTTGACCTCAAGGGCAGAACCGCTGTGCAAATTGGCTGCAACAACGCCCGTGAGTTGATTTCCTTGGCCTCGCTGGGAATCCTGCCCAAAATGGGGATCGACCAAGCGAGCGGCTTCCTTGCCCAAGCAAAGAAACTCGCAGACGCCGCTGGTCTCGATCTGCGCCTGCTTGAGGCGGACATTTACGAACTGCCTTCGGATGTCGGCCAGTTTGACCTCGCCCTCATTACCATAGGCGTTCTCAACTGGATGCCGGACCTATCGGAGTTCTTCAGTATTACATTCGGTCTGCTCGCACCGGGCGGGCGGCTGGTCATCTACGAAACGCATCCGTTTATGGAGGTATTCGATCCGGCAAGTCCGACACCGTTTGAGCCTGCCTTCAGCTATTTTGAGCGGCAGCCACAGGCGGTGACCGAAGCGATCAGCTATGACGGTAGAGACCACGGCAAGGGTGAAACGGGTTACTGGTTTATTCACCCACTTGGCGAGATCATCACCGCGTGCGCTCAGTCTGGGCTCGGCATCGTTGAATTGAGAGAATACGGGCACACCATTCGCGAGCCGGAGTATGACATTTACGAGGGAAGCGCCGCTCAAATTCCGATGAGCTATTGTCTCGTAGCTCAAAAGGTGGCGAGCGCCGAGGGTCGATAGCTGCCATTCGATCGCTGCGCAGCATTCGAAACTTTGGGCTCGATCCGGACTTTCGCGGCACCTTGTCCAACGACTGCGGTGCGGACAAAACGGACGCGCGTGTCAGGCGCAGGTTTCCTACAATGCGACTTATAGAATGTAGAATGTCAGCGAGATCGTTTCGATTGGCGTCAGTCTGCGCTTATCGTCCATCCCATAGTATCGGCCATTGCAGACGGAATTACTTTGTCCAACAATGCATCCATAATTAGGGACGCGCCTACGGCATAAAACGGCCCGTCAAACCTGCCGTTAGAGAGGCCAGCTTGCCGAAGGTATTCCATCATACCATCCAGATCGACGTAGCACTGGGCGACGCCCAACCATTGAAAAATTTCCGTCTGGCGTTGGCTTGGCTCGGCATAGGCCGTCAGGCAGCCCCCAATATCTAGGTTCAACGAAAAAGCGCATATTCCTTGGAGTTTAGGGCTCGCGTCAGGCGTTCACCTTGCGCCTCCATTTCCTCAGTGATCCACTGCGTCTCAGACGGCGACAGGCGCGGGACACGGCTATCGAAGTTCTGCCAATAGCTCTTTAGGGCCGCGACATATTCCTTCCGCGTTTCGATGGAAACGTAGGGTTCGCCCCCAAATCGAATAATTTGGTAGATCGCGCTTTCGAGGTCTTTTGTCCCTGCTACCGTCGGTGCTGGATGCAACAGGAACCCCGCGACAGAGGCGATTAACGCAAAGTTCCGCAACATTTACTGCCTCTCAAGCCATATACTTTTCATCACAGTAGTGCGGCGCTTGGGCATTGTCAGCGCCTGAACCTCTTCGGCGCGACGGTCCGCACCAATGGTCAAGTTGGGCTCAAAGCGGGCGTGCGGCATTGCGGCGTGTCGTGTGCCGAGCCGGGAGTGACAATACGGCGCGAACGGCCCTCTCCGGACCTTCACGAGACTGGCCATCGCTGCGTCGCAGCTTCCTCGAACCAGCCCTTCGCGGCAATGTGCAGCATTATCTTCTTGCCCGAAGTCAGCATTTCGGACGAACCGGTCTTTCACTGCACCAGATTGAATGGCAGATCAAAGCGTTGCGAGACTTGATCTGCTCCTCTGAACACGCCGAGCATCAGGAGCCCGTCCTGACCCCCTCAAGTAGGATCTCGTTTAAACTCTCGCCATGCAGAACGGAGATGTCTCCGGTCGATTCGAGCACGACCGCACGAACTTCGCCGAGGTCCAGAACATTGGCTTCACGCAGTTTTGCAATGACGTCGCTACGGGAGGTTCTCGTGCGCAAGAGTGAGGCTTCCAGGAACTCCCCGTCGCGCATAAGCAGCGCCGGCGTGTTGCCGATCAACCCCTCGAAGTCGTCACGGCGTGCGCGGGTGCGAGAGACGACAAACTGGATGCCGAGAAGCGCCGAAATGGCGATGAGAGCTTGCACGAGACCGCTCCAGTTTGTCGCTTGCACAGAGCCTGCCAGAAGCGAGCCGACGGCGATGGTGGTGACGAAATCGAATGACGTCATCTTCGAAAACGCGCGCAAACCGATGACGCGCACGCAAATCACGACCCACGTCAAGCCGATCAGGGCAAGCAGCGTGCCGCGGAGAAAGATGTCGAGGGCGGTCACATCCGTGAACATCGGTTCGCTTTCAGTTGCTTGGCACGTTGGTAAAAGAGATGTGCAAGGGTGAGGACCAGCACGAAAGAAACGGCTCCAAGGAAGCGCTCGTAGATGCCGTCGATATCTGTGGGAAGAAAGAAGAACAGGGGCGCCGAGGCGCTCCAGACGATCCCGGCGGCAATGAAGACGGTGCGATAAACCGGGCTGACCCGTGCGGACCCGCGCGCTAAGGAAAAGCAGGCGACGGTCATCGCGGCACCAAGAGCATAGACGAGATAGGTGTGGATCACCCAGCCTTCATTGTCGTTGTCGCCGTATTCATTCCGGGCCCCTATGAGGAAAACCAGCAGGCCAAAGACGATGAGTGCAATGATCCCGACACTCCAATCCCACGCGCCGAGGTGGACATGAGCCGCCAGCACCGCAAGACCGATCAATGCTGCGGAAAAGGCGTAGAGGCCGATATCGACGATGAACTCATAGCGCCCTGCGCCGAGATCACTGATGGTGTCCGCAATCCAATCGTGGTCGGGAACGACAAAATCAGCGATTACGATAGAGACGGCGAGCGCTACGCAACCGAAGATAGCCAGTAGTACGAGCGCATGTATAAGAGCTGGTTGCTCGGCGGTTTCGGCGGGCAGCTGGCGAGAGGTCTCTGCGGCTGGTGGCATCTGAGCTCCTATGGGCAGAAGACCAACGTGCCCGCTGCTGATTGGTTCATTTATTAACGATACGCTCTGATCGCCACTCTCCCGACACCGCGTTCGCTCGTTGGGTCAGTGTCGCAGCAATTGCGCTGGTGGCAATTGCTGCGCGCGAGATAGGGAGGCGACCCTATGCTTCAGCCAGCCTGCCGCGTGGACGGGTTGAAGAAGAAGCGGACCATCTCGGCGCTCGCATCCGGGCCTTTCGGATCGGTATAGCTGCCTGCGGGCTGTCCGCCGGACCATGCATGTCCCAGCCCCTCGACAACCCAGTGTTCGACCGCTTCCGTGCCGACGTCGTCGTAGGTCGTGCTCAGTTGATAGGACCGCCCCCCCGCGGCCCCCGCAGCCCCGGTCTGAAGGCTCTGCGCCGGGCCGCCCTCGAGAGCCTGACGGACGATACCTGCGCCGTTGGACGGGTGAACGGTGGCATCGGCATCGCCGTGAAAGACGATGGTTCGCGTAGGAGCCGTGCGCGGAGCGCTACCGGCCTCATGACCGGCCATGGCAGAAAAGGCGGAGGGGACGTCCTTGGCGGCCCCTGCGGGCAGACCCGAATGCGCGCCGACGGCCCTGAACAGCTCCGGGTAGGCGCCGCCAAGGATGACCGCCATTGCCGCGCCCGCCGAGAGACCCGACACGAAGACCTTGTCCCCGGGGATGGCATGGCGGGCGATGACCTCGCACGTCAGGCCGGCAAGGATGGCAGGCTCGCCTTTGTCCCGCATCTGGTCACCGCGGCTGAACCAGTTCCAGCAGGACTGGGCGTTGTCGCCGCGCGATTGCTGCGGATAGACAACGACGAACCGATGCCGCTCGGCCAGGGCGTTCATGCCGGTCCCGGCGGCAAAATCCTCCGGGGTCTGGGTGCAGCCATGAAGCATCACCACAAGGCCGGTGATCCCCTCCCGTGCCGAGGCGGGGACGTATGAGCGGTAGCGGCGCGTTCCGGCAGCGCAGGTGAAACTGTCCTCGGTATAGTGTGCGCCGTCCGGAAGATCGGCGGGCGGCGTTGCGGGCGCACGTTGGGGCTGAAGGCGCGCCATCAGCCCGGAAAGCGCCGAGGTCAGCGTTTCACTGCCGTCACCGGCGGTCGGCCCGGCCACCGGTCCGGCCGTCAGGCCGTGCTGGGCTAGGGTCCGGGACACGAGGTCGTTTGCGGAGGCAAGCCGTGCAGCACGCGCTTGCCCGGTCGCCGGGCGCCATGCGCCGGCGTTGAGATTGATCATCTGGTCTGTCCTTGTGGGAGCCGACGCTACAGGATGCGGTCGGCGAGGGCCTTCTTGATGTCCGCGGACGCCTGAAGGCTGCCGAGAACGGTGATCGAGCCGATGGTCGCCCGGGCGAGGTCGGGCGTGACGTCTGGGCCGATGCGGGCGAGGCCCACGACCTTGATATGCAGGACCTCGCCCGCCGCACGAAGCTGCTCAAGCTCCGTCCGACCGAAATCCCGAAGGCCGAGCTCCATGGTGTGGCGCTCGATGGAGCGGTCGACCGCCTCTCCATGCGTATCCAGTTGCTTACGGATCGCCGTGCGGATGAAGTCGCTGCGGTTTGAGTAGAACCCCTCCTGCACCAGCAGATCGATGCGACCCAGATCGACAAAGCCTAGATTGATGGTGATCTTCTCGTTGTCGGGCTGCTTGTCCCTGAGCTGTCTTACCTCGGCCATCATCATTTCTCCATCTGCATGGATGGTATATGGATGTCTCTTTGTAGAATTCAAGTGGTCAGGAAAGTCTGCCTGTCTGTGGGGCGCAATTTCGCCACGAGCGTGCCGAAGCCCGCTTCCGGGAAAGACGATCGCCATCTGCCTGTGCCTCAGGGACGGTGAAGCAGGGACCGCCTTTGCCCGAAAGCTCCTGATCGCTTCGTTGAGCAACGTTCTGAGGTGATGTCGTAGACGGCCTTGCAGCACAATCCAGGCAGCGCAGTCTGGTGCTGGCCGTCGTGACCGCGATCTCGCTTCCCGCCGCCCGGGGCGGCAGCGGCGCAGGGGGACTTCCCCCCATGACGGGCCCGGCGCTCCGCCTGATCTCCGCGTCTTTCCTGTTGGGGACGGCGAGCACCGCGCTCTGGTCCTTCGGCGGCGAGTTCGTCTCGACGCAGGTGGGCTGGGGACCGACCTGCTGGTCGTCTCCCAAACCGACATGCGCGATCTGGGTGTGTCATCATGTGCGGGCAATCAAAAACGACAGCCCTGTTCACCCGCACTGACACCAACCGACAAAGGAGTCAGATTGCCTTTCTTCGCAAGGATGGGCCTGATAGTTCAATGCGATGCGCGGCGCTGGTCAGTCGATCAAGGATCGCATCCGCTATCGTCGGGTTATCAATGAAGGCATGCCAGTTTTCGGCTGGCAGCTGGCCGCAAACGATGGTCGCGCGTTCACCGATACGATCATCCAGAAGCTCCAGAAGGTCGTGCTTGCCCGTGGCCTTGAGCTTAGGGTCAGGATTCATAACCAGTAGATGACGAGGGCGGCGAGGGCGATGGCCGAAAGGAAGACCTTTGGGCACCGGTCATATCGGGTGGCCACACGCCTCCAGTCCTTGAGTCTTCCGGACATGGCCTTCGACCTGAGGCGATCCACTCGGCCGCGCCTTGAAGGATCTTGGATGTCACGGCTGCCAGCTGGCGATGTTGTCTGTGGCAAACGCCTGGAAGGACCCCGGCGCTTGCCCCGTCAGTTGCGCCACGCCATCGGTCGTCCGGTCTTCGACCCCGGTTCCGATCGTTTCATCGAGACCAGCGAGGATGCCGGCGTAGTCCGGCGGCAGGCCCTGCTCCTCGAAGCGAAGGGCCATATTCCGGGTGGAGAGGGCGACGTGGCGGATCGTTCTGCCGGTCACCTCGGAGAGGATGCAGGCGGCGTCCTCGTAGCTGAGCGCCTCCGGGCCGGTCAGGATCCTGTCGTCGTTGAGCGGCTCGGACGATGTCAGGCAGGCGACGGCCGCAGCGGCGATATCCTCGGCGTCGATGAAGCCCACCCGGGCGCCGCCGGTGGCGCTGTAGATCGCGTCTTCCTCGCGAATGGTGCGGGCGTGGGGCCCTTCGGAGAAATTCTGCATGAACCACGAGGGGCGCAGGACCGCCCATTCGGGCGCGCTGTCGGCCAGCCAGTCATGGACCGCGCCCATCATCGGGCCGCCCCGCTCGAGCAGGGAGGAGCTCAGCAGGACGAAGCGGCGCACGTCGCGCGCCATGGCGCCCTCGAGAAGGGGGCGCATGACGTCGAGGTGGTCGGTCCGATCCGTGGGGGCGACGACATAGGCCGCCGAGCAGCCATCGAAGGCCGCGACGGAGGCCGGATCTGCCCAGTCGAAGGGACGGTCCCGAGCATCCATCGGCCTGCGGGTGCCGATGGCGACTTTGGCGCCGGTGGCCTCAAGGCGCCGAGCCACCCGCTGGCCGGTCGTTCCCTTGCCGCCGATGACAAGAACGCGGTCAGACATTGGTGGCTTCTCCCGCATAGGCTTTCGCAGCAGCCTCGGCTCCGCCGAGGGCGTGGACCGCAACGAGCGGGTTCCAGTAGTCGCGGTACCGGGCGATGCGGCCCTCGCGGAGGGTGACGACGGAGATGTAGTCCTGGTCATAGGGCAGCCCCGTCGCAATGCCCTCGCCCTGGCAAGAAAACTCGAAGACCACCGTCTCGTCTGCGGGGTGGATGGCCTGGAGCGTGAACTCCCCCAGGTGCAGCATCGGACCGAGCCGGGCCAAGTGATCCGCCAGAGCCGGGAGGCCCTCCAGCCGCCGGGGCAGGCCCTCCGGCGCATAGGGAAACTCGAAAAGCACGTCTTCGGCGAAGAGATCCACCATCTCAGGCCCCGCATCGAGCCGGTCGCCGAGAGCGCCGCGCAGAAGATCTGAAAAACTGTCGAACTTGTCGTTCATGAGGAAGGCTCCTATGGGTGGAACGGTAGCGTACCGACCAATTAGGAGCAGAACGGATGGAACGCAACCGTTCCGACGAAAAAACGCGGCGCAAGCCCTCCGGAGCGGCCGTCCCGCGCGCGGATCTGACCGAGGCGCTTTATCGCGCGTTCTTCGAGGAATGGGCGGAGCGCGGTTTTTCGGCGCTGAGCCTCGAACGGGTCGCCGCCCGAGCCGGCGCCGGCAAGGCCGCGATCTACCGGCGGTTCCCGTCACGCCTGGCCTTCGCGGACGCCGCGATCTCGACCCTCGGTCTGCAGATCGCCCTGCCCCCGGCCGAGCACCAGAACCCAGCGGGGGACACCCTCGCGCTCTGGTTTCGGGCGCGGGCCGTGCTGCGCCACCCGCTCGCCCGCCGTATCCTGCCCGACCTGCACGCAGAAGCCGCCAGATCCGCTGAGATGCGCGCGATCAACGACCGCCTGGCCCTAGCACGACGCGAACAGGCGGAAGCGCTCTTGAACCGCGCCGTATGCCGGGGCCAGCTGCCCGAGCAGGTCGACCGTGACCTCGCGCTCGATCTGATGGTCGCTCCGCTTTACTGGCGGATGGTCGTCCGGGGCGTGACCCCCTCCCGCGCGGAGCTTGCGATGCAGAGCCGGGCGATCGAGGCGGGCCTGAAGGCTTCGACCCGAGACAGCGCTCGACAATAGGAAATACTCGATCGCGGCGTACGAAAGGCCACGGGCTTCACATCCTTCGAATGTCATTGAAAAGCTCGAAAGAGACCAGCGGCAGCGCCGGGTGATACGATGTAGCGACGACACCGGGTCGACGAAGACGTGGCGTGCGGCGGAACGAAGCAAAATGTCATGTCCGCTGCCAATCCTGCAGCCAACCGTTCCTGCCGCCCATTCTGAAACAAGGGACAAATAGTCGGCCAGAAACGGCCGCCCATGCCGAAGCACGTCGGGGCGATCCGCGTGCGCCTTGAGATCTCAGGAGGCACCCGCGATCTTGCGCACTTCAACCTTCCAATCGACAGCCAAGCTCCTTGGCCGTGACCTCGCGAAACGGGAGGTCACGGCCGTCTATCCGCCTCGTCGAGGGACGCATCCGGTCATCGCTGAACAGCAAATCGGTCGCCGCGAGAGTCGTCACGACATGCGCGGTCGCTCTCGCGTCGATGATGGACATGCCCGCATCCAGTCCCATCGGAACAGTGGGTCGTCTGAGGCTTCCCTTCGCTCACATCACGATCAGCGTTTGAGTCGACCCGCCCTCATCCCGGCTGAAAGAACTCCAGAAGCATGCCCTCGTTGTCGTGGATGAAGGCGAAGCGCGATCCGCTGCCGTCGGGAACTTCGCGGGGCGGAGCGACGATCTCCACCTGCCGGTCCCGCAGATCCGCCATGGCAGCGTCGAGATCAGCAACCGCAATTGCGAGATGTCCGATCCCTCCGATGCGGAGGTTCGTTTCGGGCTTGCGCCGGTCATCGGTCATCGGCGCGGCTGCTTCGTTTTGAAAGAGTTCGATCCGGATGTCGCCGCGCCCGATGAAGGCGGCCCGTACACCGGGCCAGCCGTAGCTGGAGAGCAGCTCAAAGCCGAGCGTCTCCCGATACCAGGCGATGCTCGCGTCGAGGTCGCTCACGGTGGCGCCGACATGGTGAAGGCTGGACAGGGCTATAGGCTGTGTCATGTCTTTGGTCTCCATATGTGAAGGTCTGCAAGGGCCGTTGATCTCTGGGCGCCCGGTTTCGGCTCGGGGCGACCGTAGTTTCGAACGGGGTCCGCCAGGTATCTCGGCCAACCGGGGGCGGTGCGCCCGAAGTCCGGCTCAGATCGACGCACTGGCCAGAACGTCCCGCATCGGCACCGGGTCGCGGCCAAGAAGGCGTGCGAGGGTCGGATCGGGACGAGCGAATTCGCCCGCGCGCGCCGCGCGGAAGTAGCCCAGCATGATGGCGATCGCGCCCTCGGGCACGTCGTTCTGCCGCGCGGCGCGCTCCATCTCTTCTTCCGACACCACGTCCCGCGTGATGGCGCGGCCCGTCACGTCCGACGCAAGCCGCGCGAGATCCGCCAAGTCGAGGGTCTCGGTTCCGGTCAGCGGCGGCGTGGGTCCGTCGATGATCTCGTCTCCTGCGAGTAGCCGGGCGTCGACCTCGGCGAGATCTTCATGTGTCACCCAGGCAACCCGGCCGTCCTGGGGGCCGGAAAGCGTTCCCTGCGCGAAGCCGCGGGCGTTCATCCCCAGGGCGCGCTCTGCGTAGAAGCCATGGCGCAGCGCTGTCCAGGCCAGGCCCGACTCGGCCAGCATGGCCTCGGTCGCCGCGTGATCGCGTCCAGGGGGAAACCGCGACTCCGGCGAGGCCGAGATCTGGCTCGTGTAAAGCAGGCGCCCGACGCCGATCTCGCGCGCCACCTCGATCGCCACGCGATGCTGCGCGAGCGGATCGCCCCCGTTTGCGGCAGCGTTCGAGGACACGAGTAGCACCCTCTCCGCACCCTCCCATGCGTGGCGCAGGCTGAAGGCGTCGTCGTAGTCGCCGCGCCGCACGCGGATACCGGCCTCGGCCAGCTTGGCCTCCTGTGCGGGGTTGCGGGTGCTGATGCCGATCCGACCGGTCGGCACCAGTATTCTGAGGTGATCCACGACCCTACGGCCGAGCTGTCCGGTCGCGCCTGTGACGATGAGCATACCTTCCTCCCGATTGCTTACAGGTGAGCCGGACGATGCGACGCCACCACGCCAAGTAAGTGGCTGTTCTTGTTCTCGGTGACTACGCACCAATTCTCGAATACCGTGTTCTCCATGAAGAACAGTGACTCCCTGGACGACCTCGCGATTTTCCACACCGTTGTCCGCGAGGGGGGATTTCGCGCTGCCGCGCGGCGATTGGGTCTTGCGCCGTCGAAGGTCAGCACCACGGTCGCGCGGATGGAGGCGGCGCTTGGCGTCTCCCTGCTGCGGCGCACCACGCGCAGCATGGCCACGACGGATGCCGGCCGCGCGCTGGCCGACCGGATCGGCCCCCTTCTCGCAGGGCTCGATGCAGCTCGCGCCGAGGTAGCAGAAACCGCCGATTCCGTGCGCGGGCGACTCAAGTTGAACGTGCCGGGGGCCGTCATGCCCGACGTGCTGCCGTCGCTCCTCGCCGCGTTCCACGCCCGCCACCCGGAGGTGGAGGTCGAGATCGTGGTGGAGAACGGCATCGTCGACATCGTGGAAGCCGGCTGCGATGCCGGCATACGCTACGATGAGGTGCTGGCACAGGACATGGTCTCGATCCCTATCGGGCCGCGGACACAGCAGATCGCACTTGCTGCCGCCCCGGATTACCTCGAGGCGCGCGGCACGCCAGAGGCGCCGCGGGAGCTTACCGAACACCAGGCAATCCGCTACCGCCTGCCGGATGGTCCGCTGCTGGCCTGGCATCTGGTTGAGGGTGGCCGGATTGTAACGGCCGAGCCGATCTCGCGCCTGATCCTCGGCGTCAACGCGATCGACACGGGTCTCGGTTTCGCGCGCGCGGGCATTGGCATCATCGCGACCTTCCGCAACTGGCTGGAGAAGGATTTTGCGAACGGCGATCTCATGCCGGTGCTGCCCGAAAACTGGCCAGCCCGCAGCGGGCCCCGCCTATACTACCCCAGCCGCCACGCTCCCCGGCCGCTGCGTGCCTTCATCGAAGTGTGCCAGGATCACCATGATGGCTGAACGCAAGTCGAGCCGGACGCCTTGCGATACCTAGCCCGGGCATTGAAGGCAGGTCCGTCTGCCAAACTATTCGACACTGCATGTCTGGCAGTCGACGCCGCGATTACCAAGTCGGCTCTCCAGCCTCGGCCAAAGTCGGCTCGCTGGGGCAGGCAGGGTCCGGCCTCGTTCCCACTCAAAGCCGGAAGGTGACGGTTGCGGCGAGTGCGATCGCTGAGAAGAAGGTCTTCGGGCATCCTGCGCATCTACAACTGTTTCCACCCGGTGCTGCCGGAGGAAAATGCTGTGAAACAAAGGCTTGATAACGATCATGAGAACAGGCCGCTGAGATAGTCGGTCCTCGACGCCGATTGCAGAACATGATTCACCCGCTGCGGATCAACGGCGGAGACAGGCAAGGGGCCCCTGGACCTGCTGATCCCTCCCGGGATCATGCTGCCCATGACCCTGCCGGTCAGTGGATGCATTGTGTGAAACCTCCGGGGCAGCGCCTCACGGCGCGGGACTTCAACCGCCAGGTCACGGAGCTTCGGGTCCGCATCGCGGCGCTCAACGGCGACACCGCGCTTGGCATTCCCGTCACCGAAGCGGTGGGATAAGTCCGGCCGGAGGAAGGGAAACCTCGGTCATCACCCAATTTGTGCAACAGAGCCCTGAACCTCCCGCAACCCCGGGCCTGTCAACGTGACAACACCTGCCGGAGCCATCGGATGATACCTGACTCTTCTGGGACAAGTTGTTCCGCCAAATCGCCAGCGAAGGCCAGAAAGGCCGGAAGGTTCAGTCGGTTCACGCCGATAACCACAGGAATATCCCGATCGAGCGCTTCGACAATCAGGCTGCAGAAGCCGCGCCCGACGGTTTCCTGCTTGCCGAACTTGTTGACGATCAAGACATCGGCACCGGCAAAACCCGCCGACACCTCGGCGACAGCCAGCTCGAGCGCACCCGCATCCAGCCTGCACCCGCGCGAGCCCGGCCCCAGGTTCTGGTTTATGACAAGACGCGGGCCGTCCGGCAGGATGCGCAGGGCAGTCTCGCAGGGGTGTTGACCGGGTTTGGCAGCGGCTGACTGAACAACGCCCGAGGGCCGGAACCCGTCATTGCGCAACCGGTCTGCGACGCCCCCCAGGATCAGACCTGCGGCCCCGCGCCCTTCCATCGTCAAGTAGCCAAGTTTCACGTTCATTTCCCTCGCTGCAGCGCCCGACCGCTGCCTCGGGGCCGCCCGTCCCACCTGCGGGATGGCGGCCCGGAAGCCTGGTCCATGGCGCGTATGGTCAGGCCGACGGCTGGCTGAAGACCGTCACCTTTGGCAGCGGGCCGTCATAGCGCTCGACCTCGGCCACACCGGTATGACCGCAGTTTCCCTGCGCCAGTTTCGAGGTGGCGATGCCGGTCGTAAGGATGTTGACGTCACCATAGGCGCACAGACTGCCGATCTGGCGCGGATTTTCCGGATCGAACCAGCCGCCCTCGTTGATGCGCACGACCCCGGGCATGATCTCGTCGGTGATCTTCAGACCGGCGAGCATCTGGCCGCGGTCGTTGAAGACCCGCACCACGTCCCCATCGGACAGGCCGCGCTGTTCCGCATCCGCGGGGTTCATCCAGCAGGGCTCGCGCTCCGCGATCTGATAGGTTTCGCGGTTGACGGTGCCGCAGAGCTGCGAGTGGAGCCGCATCTGCGGGTGGTTCGCCGCCAGGTGCAGCGGGTACTTCGTGTCGGGACCGTCAAGACGTTCGATCGGCTCCATCCAGGTCGCATGCGGCGGACAATCGTCATAGCCGTATCTTTCGATCGCAACGGAGTAGAGCTCGAACTTGCCCGACGCCGTGCCGAGCGCGTTCAGCAACGGATCTTCCCGGAAGTCGGCATGGCGGACAAAGTCCTCCTGCACCTCCGCCACGGGGAAGGCGAGCGGCTTGTTGCTGTCCCAGAAGACGTCGAAGACCGGCATCTCCATGCCCTTGGCGCGGGATTCGATCTTGGCCGCCTCGTAGATCTTGCGGATCCAGTCCATCTCGGTCAGGCCCTGGGTGTAGGCATAGCCCTGGCCGAGCTTTTCGGCGATGTCGGCGAAGATCTCGAAATCGCTCCGTGCCTCGAAGACGGGCTCCACGATCTTCTTCATCGGGACGATGTGGCTGAGGGCGTAGTCCCCGACCTGTTCGATGTCGTTGCGCTCATACGAGGTCGTTGCCGGCAGCACGATATCGGCATGCCGCGCCGAGGCGGTCCATTGCACGTCATGCACGATGAAGGTGTCCAGCTCGCGCCAGGCGCGCAGCATCTCGTTGCGGTCCTGTTGGTGCGAGAAGGGATTGCCGCCAACCCAGTAGGCCATCTTGATGAGCGGCAGCTCGATCTCGTGACCGTTGAACTGCATCGTCTTGCCGGGGTTGAGCAGTGTCTCGACGAAGCGCGAGACGGGGATCGAGACCGCGCCGCCCCCTGCCAGCCATGCCGCGCCTTCGGTCGACTGGCCCGAGGCGTCGTCGACGGCCTTCAGGATCGGCGTGGTGTGGGTGGGCGAGCCGCCAGAGGAATAGTGGTAGCTCAGCCCATAGCCGCCGCCCGGCAGGCCGATCTGCCCCAGCATCGCGGCCAGCGTGATCAGCATCCAGTGGACCTGTTCGCCATGGTGCTGGCGCTGCGTCGAATAGCCGAGCGCGAGCATCGTGCGGTTGCTGGCGAACCGCCGCGCCAGATCGCGCAGCGTGTCCGCCGGAAGGCCGCAGATCTCGGCCGCCCAGTCCGCCGTCTTCGGCGTGCCGTCGCTCTCGCCCAGAAGGTAGGGCAGGAACTTGTCGAAGCCCGCCGTGTAGCGGTCGAGGAAGGCCTGGTCGTGAAGCCCCTCTTCATAGAGCGTGTGGGCGATGCCCAGCATCATCGCGACATCGGTCTGCGGACGCGGCGCGATCCATTCGCCGTTCAGTTCCTCGCAGGTTTCGGTGCGCACCGGGTCGATGCAGATGACCGGAGTGCCGGCGTCCTTCATGCGCGCGATACCGGGCCAGGCGCCATGATCCGCGACCTGCCAGGAAATCTGCGAGTTGTTGAGCGGGTTGCAGCCCCAGAACACCATCAGCTCGCAGTTTTCCGCGAGGTTGTTCCAGGTCGTGCACTGCTCGTAAACCTCGAGCGAGCCCGAAACATAGGGCAGGATCACCTGCGCAGCACCGGTGGAATAGTCGCCCGAGCTGTTGGTGTAGCTGCCGGTCAGATTGAGCATGCGGCGCAGCAGGGTCTGGCAATTGTGGATCTTGCCGGGGCTTTTCCAGCCGTAGGAGCCGGCAAAGAGCGCCTGCTGCCCATAGGTCTCACGCACCCGCACGATCTCGTTCGCGACAAGCTCGATGGCCTGCTCCCAGCTCACCCGGACGAAATCGCCCGCGCCGCGGCCATCCGGATCGGCGCCGGGCCCCTGTTCGAGCCAGGCGCGCCGGACCATGGGATAGCGAATGCGCGATTCCGAATAGAGCGAGTCCATCACGCCGGGAAGCTGCGGCGACGGCTGGGGGTCTTTCTCCCACGGCTTGAACTCGACCGCGCGGCCGTCCTCGACGATACCGTAGAAGACGCCCCAGTGGCAGCCCGAGACCACCCCCTGCGTCCCGGTCTGCGCGGCAGCGCCGCGTGCGAAGAGCGGCAGGCCGGCAAGGCCGAGCGCGGCGGCCGATCCCTTGAGAAAGCTCCGCTTGGAGAGCGACGGGCCGTCCAGCGGTGTCTCGGAGTTGTTGGTCATAGCCTGTCCTTTCAGATCGAAACCGAAGCAGGGGCCCGGTCCGGGGCCCCGCCGCGCCCGGTCAATTCTGTTTTGCCTTCTCGAGGAAGGCGCTTAGCAACTGTGCAACGGCATCGTAGTAGCCGTTGCCATCCGCCACGGTGAGGAATGCCGCGAACCGGCCCACCCAAGCCAGCTCATCAAGCAGGGCGGAGATCAGTTCGGAATTGCCCTGCCGCAGGGCCTCGGCCAGCGCGGCAAGCTGGATGGCGATATGGTCGGCGGGTTCGCAACAGGTCTCGGCAAGATGCAGATCCAGCCCGCGAAGAAGCCCTTGCATCCGACCGACCGCGGGCCCGCAAAGCCGGCCCGTGCCATCCCAGACACTGGCATAGGGCGGCAGGCCGCGCTGCCGGAAGATGCCTTCGAAAAGCGCCGTGTACCGCCTTTGGAGTGCGACGGTCACATCCTGCGCGCTGCCGTCCGCAAGCTTGCCGCAAAGCGTCTCGGCTGCGTCCGGGCGGCCGAGAAACGTCCCGATCTCCCGGAGTGCCGCCCGCCCCTGGGCTGAGCGCCCGGCCTCGATACGTGCCGCATCGGGCGGGGTCAGGAACTGGAGCGCGAGCCAGTCTGCAACCAACTCAAGATCGGGGTCGGCGCCGCGCTCCGGGGCGGGTGCGGAATTCAGGGCGGCGCTCATTCGACCGATCCCTTGCTCGGGTTGAGATCCTTCGAGTGGTTCTGCACAAAGGCCAGGATCAGACGATACTGATCATCGGTGAAGGAGGTGAAGCGGCGCATCGCCTTCATGGTGCCAATCCACTGGTTCGCCGTGAAGTGGGTCTTCTGCGGCAGGACGTGGCACGCGGCACAGGCCTTCTGGAACGTGTCCTGGCTGTAGTCCCAGACCGCATCGCGATTGGTGTTCAGATCGGTCGCATCCGACCAGAGCGTCACTTCGACCGGAACCCAGGACTGGCCGGTATCGGCATCGGTCTCGGGCTCGCCGCGCTGGACGGCCTCGATCGCCGCATCCGAGAGAACCGCCATCATCACCCGCTGACCCTTGGCCTGATAGACCACCGACGGGGCGTCGGTCATCTGCCAGCCCTCGATCCGCAGTTCGGCCTTGTCGCCATCGCGGGCCGCGACCGTGGCGAGCGCGCCGCCCAGAAGCTTGCCATCTTCCTCGGAATCGCCATCGACGTCGGCGGCGTTGAGCCAGACATCCTTGGTGCCGATCACGGTGGTCTGCGCGCCCTCGTCAATGTCCGAAGCGGGCGAGGTCGGCAGGTCGGGTGCGACGGCGATGACGTTGTCGAGCATCACCAGTTCGTCGGTATGGTTCGGCTCTGGGGTTCCGGGCGCGGGTTTGTCGACGGCGGGCAGGTGCTTGATGTAAAGCGCCATGGCCTGCACGTCCTCGAAGGGCAGCTGCGACGTGTTCTCGATGACTTCGGCCATGTCCCCGTCGGCGGCCCGCCCGATCGGGCTGATGCCCGTGTGCAGATAGTTCGCGATCGACGCCGTGGACCAGAATCCGATCCCGGTCTCGTCCGGCGTGATGTTGGGGAAATAGCCCGTGCCGTCGGTGTTCGGTCCGCCACCAAAGCGCTGCGATGCGATCACGTTGCCCATGAACCCGCGCGGCGAATGGCATTCGGCACAGTGGCCCGCGCCTTCGACGAGATAGGCCCCCTCTTGGTAGGCCGCTTCGTCCACTCCTTCGGGGACCGGACCCGGCTCGAACGGTTTTCCGTCGAGAAAGGCAAGGCGCCAGACGCCGACGCCGCGGCGGATGTTGAAGGGGAACTTCAGCTCGTGATCCGGCACCTCGTCGGCTTCGGCGGGCAGCGTCATCATGTAGGCGTAAAGGTCACGGACGTCCTCGCCGCTCAGCCGCTGGTAGGACGTATAGGGGAACGCGGGATAAAGGTTCTGCCCATCCGGCAGCAGGCCGTCCGGCCCGACACCCTGGCGCAGCGCACGGTCGAATTCCGCCAGCGTCCAGTCACCGATTCCCCGGTCCTTGTCCGGCGAGATGTTTGGCATGTGGAACACGCCGAATTGCGTATCGAGCACGCGCCCGCCGCCGAGGACCGTATCGTCCTCCTGTCCGGGGGTGGCGTGGCAGGTGGCGCAATCCGACGCCAGGAAGACGTGGCGCCCGTTTGCGAGGTCCGCCTCCTCGACCGCGGGGAGATCGCGGGAGGGATGGGTGGCGGACCAGGTCCAGGGAGACGTCAACACGAGGAATCCGAGGCCGCCCAAAAGCACGAGGCCGCCCCCGATCCCTGTTAGCGATCTGCGATTCAAAGTCATGGTCTGTGCCTCCGGTCCGGCCGTCGGAGTGTGAACGGCCACGCATGACGTAGCACCAACAGACCCGTCAAAGGTTGTCAGCTTGTGAACAGATGTAAACGCCATGTAAACACGTGGGCGATCGACGCATTGGCTTTGCCAAAGGCACGACTTGCTGGCAAAAGCGCAGGCGTCCCCAGCGCCAGCGAGATGACGATGCCCCAGTCCACCGACCGCTTGTCAGAAATACTGCGCAACGAAAGCGATGCCCTGGTGAAGGAGACGGTTCGGCTCGCGCTGGAGGCGGGCTTCACCGACCAGACAAGCTCCATGCGGGCCGCCTGGACGGAAGCCACAGAGCGCCTCAACGACTGCATCGTGGCGTATCTTTGTGACCCGCTGCGCCATGGCCGACTCGACGGGCGGCACGACTACCGAAGCGACAAGCGGTTCAACGCCCTGCGCGAGATCGCCTGGCGGCATCACGACGCCGGTGTCACGCTCGAGCTGAATCACGGTCTGTTCAAGCTCTACCGCCGTGTCTACCTGGATCGTCTCGGGCCGCTTCTGCGCGCCGAAGACGCGGCGTCCGGCGCCGGCCCTGCCGATGCGCCCCCCCTCGAAGAGCGGCTCGAATGCTTCTTCGACGAAGCGGATCAGGCCATGCTCACCCCTTGGGCGGTGACCGGCGCGGGGGATGCCGCGCTCGGCGACAGCGTGCGCCGCCTCACCCGCGAGCGCGATCAGTATTTCGGGGTCATCGAGAGCCTGCGCGGGCCGGTCTTCATCGTGGGCGAGGACGGCGCGCTCGTGAACGCCAACCAAGCGGCGCTCCAGTCGTTTCTTGGCCTGTCCGAGGCCGGTGGCCTCACCTACCGCCTCGCGCTGCAGCCGCATCGCCGCGAGCTTCAGGCGATGGTCGACAGGATTCTCGGCATCCCCACCGATGATCGGAGCGCGGTCTGGCTGCGGACCGATGACGGCAGCCGCTGTTTCGACATCCGTGTCCGCGACGTCGAGGATACCGTCCACAAGCTGGACCGCTGGCAGATCATCCTGATGCACGACGTGACCGAGCACCTGCGCGCGGTCGAGCGCGCGCGCGACGCCGAAAACACCATGTCGCTGTTCCTTGCCGCCATGAGCCACGAGATCCGCGGCCCGCTTCACTGCGTGCTCGGGGCTGCCGAACTTCTGGAGGGATCCGATCCGGGCGAGACGGACCGGCTGGTCGAGCTCATCGGGGTCTCGGCCCGTGGCCTCAATGCGACGCTCGAGAACGTGCTCAACTTTTCGCGGTTCGAACATCAGTCGCCGCAACCGCGGCCGGAGCCCGTCGCCATCGCGGACGCGCTCGCGAATTTCGTGCGCATGCAGGAAATCCTCGCCCGTCAGCAGGGCGTCCCGCTTGGGCTCGAGATGGTGCCCGATGAGATCCCCGGCGAGATCCAGCTCGACTGGTCGATGACCCAGCAGGTTCTCGGAAACCTGGTTCGCAACGCGCTCAGGCATGACGATGGCCGGGGCGTGACGGTCAGCCTGTGGGCCGATGCCGACGCGCTTTGTTTCCGGATCGACGACCACGGCCCCGGCCTGCCCGAAGAAATCCGCCAGATGCTGGCCAGCGGAGTTGCCGAACTGCGGCCGCGTGCCACCGGGCGCGAAGGTTCGGGGCTCGGGCTCGCCATTGCCCAGAGAATGACAAACGCCCTTGGCGGCCGGATCACCGCGCTCGACACAGCGGCCGGTGCGTCGGTCGAAGTCCGGCTGCCGCTGGTTCCTGCCGCAACCGCTGCTCGACCGTCCATGCCGAGCGCCCATGGCGGGCAGTTCGAGGCAAGTTGTCTGGTCGTGGATGATGATCCGATCGGCGGGCTCGTGACCGGCGCCATGCTCGAACGCCTCGGCCTCACGGTTGATCACGCCGGTGATCTCGGCCAGGCAAAAGCGCTCTGTGCGGCCCATCCGGACGCCTACGATTGCTTCATCGTCGACTATCGCCTGTCGGACGGCACGGGGAGCGATTTCGCGCGCTCCGTCCGCCTCGACCCGGCTTTGCGGGGAAAGCCGGTGCTCTTGCTGAGCGCGAATGTCGGCCTGATCCGCGATCGCCCCGAGGAGGCAGAGATGTTTACCGCCGTGCTCGAAAAACCGCTCGACGCGGCGGCCCTCGCGCAGGCAATCCGGATCCGGACACGGCCGGCGGCGGGCACGGCCCTGCTCGACGGTCTGTCGCCGTCCGTGCAACGGCGCATGGCAGAGGCCTTTGCCGAAAGCTGGTCGGAGTTCCGGGCGATGCTGTCCCGCGAGACATCCACCGTAAGAGACCCGGTAATCGCTGGCCGGGCGCACAAGCTGGCGAACGGTGCCATGACATTTGGCCTGACCGAGCTGGCAGGGGCGTTGCGTGCGCTCGAACATGCACATGAAACCGAGACGCCGGAGGCAAGCGCGCTGGAAACCGCGCGGGCGCAGGTCTTGCGCCACACCCTGGCGCCAGATTGGCCGGACGGCGTTGTGAAAGATCCGCAATGACCGACCCGGCTGACATCCTGCTCGTCGATGACGACGTACTGGCGCAACTCGCGGTCGAGGACATCGTCGACCAGCTCGGTCACCGCTTCAGCTTTGCGCCCGATGGCGAATCCGCCCGCAAGGCGCTTGCCGAGAACGATTACGCGCTTGTCCTCCTCGACCGGCGCCTTCCGGACACGGACGGGCTGCTTCTCGCCCCGCTGATACGGGAGGAGACCAAGACGCCCTTCATTGTCCTGTCGAGCCTCGATTCCCCGACCGACCAGGCGCTTGGCCTCGGCATGGGGGCAATCGACTACGTCTGCAAGCCGATCCAGCCGGTCATTCTGAGCGCGCGCATCGAGGCAGGCCTCGCGGCCCGCCGCCAGTCCCGCGAGCAAACGCAGTTGAGCGTCGGTGAGTCGCTGCACCTCGACACGCGGTCGCGGCGGCTCAGCGTTGCGGGGAGGACGGAAACCCTGTCGCCGACCGAGACACGTCTGCTCGTCTGTCTGATCCGTCACATCGGGCGCCCCTGCGACCGGATGCAGATCAGCATGGCGATCTGCGGGCGGGAGTGGGTGTACGGAGATCGCACCATCGACGTTCTGATCTCGCGCTTGCGCCGCCGGTTGAGGGGCAGCAGCGCAGAAATCATCACGGTCCACGGGCTCGGTTACAGCCTCATCGAGGATGGATGATCTCTCCGCACAGGTATACCGAAGCCGCTCGATCTCCACTTTCAAACGAAGCTCTGGCCATTTCCAAATCAATGAGGCTCTGTTGCACAAACCGGCTGAGGGATTCATCTCGCGAATCCAGCGTGGTAGCTGGCCTGCAAGACCAGGAGCTGGCCGGGCTACAATGAAGCGCTCAAGCGCCGAGGCTCGCTGACGATCCACTGACCGGCAGTGCATTGCGCAGCAATGTCACGAGAGGTTGGTTCGATCCCGAGACGAACTTGGATGCCCTGCCGACAGGCAAGCGTGGCCGCCAGAAGACGCTGGCTGAGAACATTCCCTACCGCGGCTCCAGGGGGCCGCTGCACCTGCTGGATCCCTCTCGGGACATTGCTGCGCAATGCCCTGCCGGTCAGCGGACAGCACCGGCATCAAGGTCGAGGGCGAAGGCGAGTGGCACGCCCGCAAGCATGGCGGTCCCAAGCGGCGGGTCTGACGCAAGATCCACCTTGGGATCGACGAGGAAACGCTGGAAGTTCGGGCCGTGGAGATCACCGGGTGTCACATCGGCGACGGACCGGTGTTACCAGACCTGCTCGGCCAGATCCCGGAGGCCGCCCGGTATGGCTGCAGAAACCGGCGAGGCAGCTGCGGATCCCAGACAGATCCACGAGCCGGTCAATCGCGCGCAGAAAGTGATCTGGCGGGACATGATCTTCCAGCGAGACCTCGTAGAACAGCGCCGGCTGCGCCTCCTGCCGGGGTCCCATCATCGCCAATCCTCCCACCCAATGCGGGAATTGAATCCGCCGGCGGCCCTGCGATCAAGGATGAGGTTTTCAACGAAATACGCCGCTTCGCGTCGATGCCAGGCGCCATGCTGCGGCGAGCACAAAGGACCGTTTTAGGCTGAGAGCGGTCGACCTCGCCCCACCGCCAGGCTGAACTGCATGAGGCGCCGGCGTTCAGCTACTCACGCGGCGCACTCCTCGCGAGTAGGTCGTCGCATTCCCGGCGCTCGGCGTCGACGAGGGGTATCAGCGCCGCTTCTTCCGATTTATGGACCGAGGGCTCCGGTGATGCGGCGGGCGCCTGCGGCACCGGCGCCTTGCGCGGCGGCGGTTCGGAGGAAGCCGTCGGCATTCCCGCCCCTTCCAGGCGGATGCGATAGGTCGTGTCCGGGATCGCCACGCCAGCCTCTTCGATGGCGGTCTTGACCAGGCGGATGGCGTCCCCGCGTGCCGCGGCAAAGCCGGTCGCGGTCTGATCAACCCAGCCGGTCACGCGCAGGATCGCGCCTGACTCGGTGATGTTCTCGATCCAGACCAGCTCCTCCGGGTCATCCAGCACGAAAGGCAGCGCCTTCAGCGTCGCCTGTGCCAGGCCGCGCGTCGCCTCGAGATCCGCGTCAGGGTCGATGCCGATATCGAACATGAACCGCCGCGCGGGATACTGCGTGTAATTCACGATCTTGCCCTTGAAGACAGTCGCGTTCGGGATGCGGATGTGATTGCCGTCGAGCGACAGCAAGATCGTCGCGCGCGAGGTCAGTCGGATCACGCGGCCGATGTCGCCTTCGATCTCCACCAGATCGTTCGGGCGGAAGGGTTGGCGCAGGCTCAGCATGACGGACGCCACGAAGTTCTCCACCGTGTCGCGGACGGCAAAGCCGATGGCCAGGCCGATGATCCCCGCAGCACCGAGGATCGTGCCCAGCAGGGCCGCCGCCCCCATGACATCCAGCGCAACCACGATGCCGACGATCCCGGAGGCCACGCGGAACGCCTGCCGATAGAGCTCGGCGATGAAGGCATTGGGCGAGATGCGGTCCCAAAACCGCATTCGCGCCACGAGGAAGCCTGCCGCGACGATCGCCAGGAAGGCCGCGAGCGCCAGCAACAGCAGGGGCATACGGGAGATAAGCTGCTCGACCCGCGCCCGGAAGCGGTCAACCGCGGGATTGATCTGATTGGCGAGGTCGTCCGAAGCCGAGAGCGTGTTCTTCACCGCAACGACACCCTCGAGGCGCTCGGCAATGCTCTCGGCCTTCTCGCTGATGGATGGCTCCGCCACATCCCCCGCAAGCGAGACGACCCCGGCATCGACGCTGACCGTGATCCCGTCGAACTCGAGGGCTCCCAGAATGGCTCGCAGGCGCGTCGCGACGGCCGCGTCGTCAGGCACGTCCTCTACCGCAAGCGTGGGCAAGAAATCGGCCTCGGCCACGACATCCTGGGCCAGGACCTGGCAGGGGGCGAGTATCAGGGCGAGGCATAGAAGGACTTTGTTCATACGTCCCCCAAATAGCGTGTTCCTCGGGGGCGCCAACAGGACAGGCGGCCGATCAACATCAGTCCGGCAATGCGAGCGATCAAACGGCCAGGGACCGGACATTCTCATCACGTGTCATGGCCTGATCTGTCTCATCACGTGTCATGGCCTGATCTGAATGTGAGATAGCACTCCTGGCGACCATGCGCTTGCCACCGATGCTCAGCCACATGGCGGGTGCATGACCGGTTCGGGCCAGACTGCCACGTTCGTGCCAAACTTTCGCTGCGGCAACTCTCAGCCGCTCCCTGCCGGGCAGGCCGCGTGGCGCTCTCGGATACCGGGCGCCGGCACCGGAGACCTTCATCCCAATGGATCGAAGGCCGACCATCCACTGGCATTCAAGCCGGACCACGCGTTGGGGTCAGCTCGCGGATCCGTCGTGTCCGGCACCGTGCAGGTGGAAAATGCGCTTTGGCATATCGATCCCGATAATCGGAAGCTCGGATATGGATGCTCCGTCCTTCTCGAATGGCTACAGCACGCACCACATCGGGACATTGCGATGCCGTCAGGTGGCGGCATCCACGCCATCGGCAGAGCTGGCCGCAGGCGCAAACCAAAAGACCTCAGAACATGCCGTTTTCGTTGGCGGCGGCTTCCGGGTCGTGCCGGATGTCGTCGTCGGCGACGACGGATGCACTCTCTTCCACCTTGTGATCGAGGAACACGCTTTGGTGGAACTCGGTCACCAGCTCGATATTGGCGGCCTCCTGCCCGGCCTCCCGTTCGGTCGAGCGGGCCAGGACGGGGCTTGTGAAGAGCGAGGAGGCTGCGAGCGCTCCCGGCAGGGCGAGAAGATGAAACCGCATGAATAGCATCGTCTTGGCGTTGGTCCGATCCTGCCCGGACAGGCGCTGCAGATCATGAGAACACGACGCCTGACGAGATGGTGAGGCGGGCGCCCGCCTTCGCTTCGCACCAGCGCTCCACCAAGCGACCCGCCCCGAGCCAGCAGCCCTGCCGCGACACAAGGCAGGCCCGGCCAGGAAAGGCTCACGTTCCGCGGCGGCTCTTCCTCCGCCACGAGCGATAGGCTAGTGCTTGCGGAAGCCCATGGGCACATCATGGGCAGCACAGGGGCCGAGCTTTTCATGAAACCCATCCGCCTGATTTCCGGCATTCTCACCGTCGGGTTCTGGACGCTGGCGAGCCGCGTGCTCGGCGTCGCGCGCGAGATCTTCATTCTCGCCTACATCGGGCCCGGCCCGGTGATGGACGCGTTCGTCGCGGCCTTCCGCCTGCCCAACATGTTCCGCCGGTTCTTCGCCGAGGGCGCCTTCAACGCCGCCTTCGTGCCGATCTTCTCAAAAAAATACGAGGGAGAGGAGGACCCGCTGCGCTTTGCCCGCGATGCGCTGAACGGGCTCGCCTTCGTGCTGCTGATCCTGAGCGCACTGGCGCTGATCTTCATGCCGGCGCTGGTCTGGGCCACCGCGGGCGGCTTTGCCGGGGACGAGCGCTTTGCCCTCACCGTGGGCTACGGCCGCATCATCTTTCCCTACATCCTGCTGATCTCGCTGGCGGCGCTGTTCTCGGGGGCCCTCAACGCGACCGGACATTTCGCCGCCGCCGCCGCCGCGCCGATCCTGCTCAACGTCTTCGTCATCATCGCCATGGCGGTGGGCGCGGCGCTCGGGGGCGATGTGGTGCTCTGGCTGGTCTGGACGATCCCGCTGGCCGGGGCGGCGCAGCTCGCTCTGGTCTGGATCGCCGCCGAGCGCGCAGGCATCAAGGTGCGGCCCGGGATGCCGCGGCTGACCCCCGACATGAAGCGGCTGGTGCGGGTCGCGGTGCCCGCGGCGCTGGCAGGTGGGGTGATGCAGGTAAACCTGCTGGTGGGCCAGCAGGTGGCCTCGCAGTTCGACAAGGCGGTGGGCTGGCTCTACGCCGCCGACCGGCTCTACCAGCTGCCGCTCGGCGTGGTCGGCATCGCCGTCGGCATCGTGCTGCTGCCGGACCTCTCGCGGCGGCTCAAGGCGGATGACACCGAGGGCTCGCGACACGCCTTCTCGCGCGCCGGAGAGATGGCGCTCGCGCTCACCGTACCCGCCGCGGTGGCGCTGATGGTGATCCCTCTGCCCATGGTTTCGGTGCTCTTCGAGCGCGGCGCGACCAAGGCCGACGACAGCGCCGCCATCGCTCTGGCGGTGGCGATCTACGGGCTCGGACTGCCCGCCTTCGTGCTGCAGAAAGTGCTGCAGCCACTGTTCTTCGCCCGCGAGGACACCCGCACGCCCTTCCGCTACGCGGTCTGGTCGATGGTGGTGAACGCTGTTCTGGCGATCGGCCTCGTGCCGCTGATGGGCTGGATCGCCCCGGCCGTCGCGACCACTGCCGCGGG
>NZ_JAATOS010000271.1:0-5543 GCF_011806505.1 Salipiger sp. HF18
AGGGCCGGATTTCCGGCGAGGCAAAAGGCGGTTCTGATCTCAACTTCGGCCACTACGGCCTGAAGGCTCTGCAGCCCGAGCGCGTCACCGCCCGGCAGATCGAAGCCGCACGTCGTGCCATGACGCGTCACATGAAGCGTCAGGGCCGTGTCTGGATCCGCATCTTCCCGGACACCCCGGTGACCTCCAAGCCCACCGAAGTCCGGATGGGTAAGGGTAAGGGCTCGGTCGATTACTGGGCCTGCAAGGTCAAGCCCGGCCGCGTGATGTTCGAGATCGACGGCGTCAGCGAAGACATCGCACGTGAGGCCCTGCGCCTTGCCGCGATGAAGCTTCCGATCAAGACCCGCGTCGTCGTCCGCGAAGACTGGTAATCCCGGTCGCGGGTCCGCCCGCACCAGGACATCGAGCCAAGAATTGGGCCCCTGCCGAGCGATCGGCGGGGGCCTTCCCGTTTCCGAGCCGTTGCACCCTGTTTCATGCTCCTTGACCGTGTCCGCAGCACGGTGTTCGCCGGTTCCCGGTTCCCGGTTCCCGGTTCTCTGTCCGAGGCCCGCAGTCCGAGGCCCGACGTGTCGTTGGCTGTCACCCAACCTGCCGCTGTAGCCTCGACCCCCAGTACCGTGCGTCCCTCATCGCCGGAACACCGGCGCCATTTCCAGTTCGAACCGGGCCCAGGTCATCGTCGCCTTGTTGCCCGCGTAGCCGTGGTACCGCGACTTGCCCGAGGGCAGGGGCAGCCCGGCCCAGATCCCCGCGAGATTGTGCATGAAGCTGCGTGGCGTGATCTCGCCCCGCTGCGCCTCGGGCAGGCCGGCGTCGTGCAGGAGCAGGTCGGCGAGGTGGTCCTGCACCCGTGGCGTGAAACGCGTCTCGCGCGAAAGCCCGGCACGACGCACCAGCGCGCGCAGCGTGTCGGGCACGAACTGGTATCGCCCGATGGCGTGGGGCTGGCCGGGGGTCGCGGCGATCCAGTCGTAGATCTCGCCCAGGGTCATCGCGGTGGGGCGTTTGCGCGGCAGGCTGCGCGCGCCGTGCTGGATGGCGTCGTAGCCGGCGGGCCCGGCCTCGGCCAGGGCGATGACGTTGCGGATGTGCTCGGCGACGTTGCTCGAGTGCGCCAGCGCGGGCAGGGGGGGCGCCCGCACCACCGGCTCGAAGAAACTGCCCCCCTGCGTGCCCGTAAAGAGGCTCGCCCCGCCGTTCGCCCCGTCGCTCGGCGTGCCACCACGGGGCGCGATCAGCGCCTGTCCCTGCTGCAGCAGCGGCCCCCGTGTCTCGCCCAACGGCAGGAAGGCCGCGGCGCGGGCAGGGCCGCAAAGCAACGGGACGCAAAGCATGGCGCCGCAGAGCAGCAGGAAAAGGGTCAGCAGGCGCGGCAGGGAGCTTCGCAGACACCGGTTGAGAAATCCTTGCCTCTCGCCAGCCGCCCCGACTCAGGCTAAGACGCGGACATGAGCCAGATCCGATCCCTCTTCGCGACCCGCCTGTACCACGCCCGGCTCTCCGAGCACGGGCCCGCTGTCGACACCTCCGAGCTCGAGACCTCGTGCTGGTCCATCGCCGAGGACGACGAGGCGGGGCAGGAGTGGTGCGATGAGAACAACTACCCCGGCTACACCTCCTATGCCTCGCTGACCGACCTGCCGTGGCGCTTCCCGATCTTCGCCGATCTGGTGGCCGCCATCGACAAGCACGTCGCGGCCTTTGCCGAGGACCTCGAGTTCGACCTTGGCGACAAGACGCTGGTGGTCGAGGATATCTGGATCAACATCCTGCCCGAGGGCGGGACGCATTCTTCGCACATCCACCCGCACTCGGTGATCTCGGGGACGACCTATGTCTCGATGCCCGACGGCGCCTCGGCCCTGAAGCTCGAGGACCCGCGTCTGGGCTTCATGATGGCCGCCCCCGCGCGCCGGAAGGGCTGCCGCGAGGAACTGAAAACCTTCGTCTACGAGGCGCCCGAGGTGGGCGATATCCTGCTCTGGGAATCCTGGCTTCGCCACGAGGTGCCGCCGAACAGCGCAGAGGACGAACGGATCTCGGTGAGCTTCAACTACAAGTGGGAGTGAGCGCCGGTCCGGGCTTTGCCCGGCAAACGCTCCGGGGGAGCGCTTGAGTCGCGAACGGGCGGAGCCCAACAGGCTCGTTGGTATTGCAGAGTCTTGATCGAATTGATCTGACATCTTTCGAGTGAAGGCCAAAGATCGACGACCTGCATGCCGCGCTTTGGCGGGCGCCCGAAAGCGTGGTGTCCGTAGCTAGTTTTAAATCCACTAAATACCCAGATCGCTTCTGGGGCGGTGCCCGACCAAAATGGTGGCGCCACCTTTGCAGGAGAAGAGGGCTGAGGATCGTAACCGACAACTTTGTCGGAGGTCGCTCCTTTGTTCTCACGACATTGACCCTCGACAGTTTTGGAGAGGTCAATGAACCTGACATGACAGAACTCATCGCTAATGCGGAATTGACTATCGGTGTCGCTGAAGGCTCCGGGTTTGGTGCCGTGTTGCTCGCTCTTGTAGCGATAGCATTCCTGATAGGCCGTAAACCGTCTTCGGAGAGCTTGGTCCGATTGTTCAAAACGATGCGTGGCGGGCGCTAGGCTAGGCGGACCTCGGAGGTCCAAGACTCTCCTTGCCATCTCGCCCCAACGCGCCTATAGACCGCGTTCATCCACCTCCACCGGGAATCAGGGTGACCCGCTTAACGACGGGGCTCTCCGGTGATGTTGCAACAAAGGAGCGACCGATATGGACGCCAAAGAGCTTAGCTCGAAGACCCCGGACCAGCTCCGGGACGAGCTCGTGGCCCTGAAGAAGGAGGCCTTCAACCTCCGCTTCCAGAAAGCCACCGGAGCCATCGAGAACACCGCACGCATCCGCCAGGTGCGTCGCGACGTGGCACGCGTCAAGACCGTGCTGAACCAGAAAGCCGCTGCCGCGGCTTCGGCGGAATAAGGAGTTAACCCCATGCCCAAGCGTATCCTGCAAGGCACCGTGACCTCCACCGCCAACGCTCAGACCGTCACGGTCCAGGTGGTCCGCCGCTTCAAGCACCCGGTGCTGCAGAAGACCATCAAGAAGTCGAAGAAATACCGCGCTCATGACGAGGCGGAAAAGTTCGCTGTCGGCGATATGGTCCGCATCATCGAGTGCGCTCCGAAGTCGAAGACGAAACGCTGGGAAGTGATCGCGGAGTAATCCGCCCACGTCCGAGTTTGATCGAAACCCTGGGGGGTAGACCAAGAACAGCCCCCAAAGGTCGGGAGAAACCACATGATCCAGATGCAGACCAATCTGGATGTCGCTGACAACTCCGGTGCCCGGAAAGTTCAGTGCATCAAGGTCCTCGGCGGCTCGCATCGCCGCTACGCATCGGTCGGCGACATCATCGTCGTCTCGGTGAAAGAGGCCATTCCGCGCGGTCGCGTGAAAAAGGGTGACGTCCGCAAGGCCGTCGTCGTGCGCACCGCCAAGGAAGTCCGCCGTGAAGACGGCACGTCCATCCGCTTCGACCGCAACGCGGCCGTCATCCTGAACAACTCGGGCGAGCCGGTCGGCACCCGTATCTTCGGGCCGGTCGTTCGCGAGCTGCGTGCGAAGAACTTCATGAAGATCATCTCGCTCGCGCCGGAGGTGCTCTGATGGCTGCCAAGCTGAAAAAAGGTGACAAGGTCATCGTCCTTGCCGGCAAGGACAAGGGCAAGACCGGGACCATCGAATCCGTCGATCCGAAGGCCGGCAAGGCCATCGTCGGCGGCATCAACATGGCCATCCGTCACACGCGCCAGAGCCAGACGTCGCAAGGCGGCCGTCTGTCCCAGGCAATGCCGCTGGACCTCTCGAACATCGCCATCGTCGATGCAAACGGCAAACCGACCCGCGTCGGCTTCCGCGTCGAAGGCGACAAGAAGGTCCGCTTCGCCAAGACCACGGGGGACGTGATCGATGCTTGATACCGCGAACTACACCCCGCGTCTCAAGGCGCATTTCCGCAGCGACATCAAGGCCGCTCTGAAAGAAGAGTTCGGCTACAAGAACGACATGCAGATCCCTGCACTCGACAAGATCGTTCTGAACATCGGCTGCGGTGCCGAAGCCGTGCGCGACTCCAAGAAGGCGAAATCGGCTCAGGAAGACCTGACCAAGATCGCCGGCCAGCACGCTGTCACCACGAAAGCCAAGAAGTCGATCGCCGGCTTCCGCGTTCGTGAAGAGATGCCGCTGGGCGCCAAGGTGACCCTGCGTGGTGACCGGATGTATGAATTCCTCGATCGCCTGATCAACGTCGCGATGCCCCGGATCCGGGACTTCCGCGGTGTGAAGCCGTCGTTCGACGGCCGTGGCAACTTTGCCATGGGCATCAAGGAACACATCGTCTTCCCCGAGATCGACTTCGACAAGGTCGACGAGGTCTGGGGCATGGACATCATCATCACCACCACCGCATCCACCGATGCGGAAGCCAAGGCGCTGTTGAAGGCTTTCAACATGCCCTTCAACGCGTAAGGAGCGACAGACATGGCCAAGAAATCCATGATCGAACGCGAGAAGAAGCGCCAGGCGCTGGTGGAGAAGTACGCCGCCAAGCGCGCTGAGCTCAAAGAGATCGCGAACGACGAATCCAAACCGATGGAAGAGCGCTTCAAGGCTCGCCTGAAACTGGCGAAACTTCCGCGCAACTCCGCCCCGAGCCGCCTGCACAACCGTTGCCAGCTGACCGGCCGTCCGCATGCCTACTACCGCAAGCTCAAGATCTCCCGGATCATGCTGCGCGAGCTGGGCTCGAACGGTCAGCTGCCCGGCGTCGTGAAGTCGAGCTGGTAAGGAGGGTATGAGATGAACGATCCTATCGGCGATATGCTCACCCGTATCCGTAACGCACAGCTGCGTGGCAAGTCGACCGTGTCGACCCCCGGCTCGAAGCTGCGCGCCTGGGTTCTCGATGTGCTCGCGGACGAAGGTTACATCCGCGGCTACGAGTCCGGGACCGACACCAACGGTCACCCGACGCTCGAGATCAGCCTGAAGTACTTCGACGGCACCCCCGTCATTCGCGAGCTCAAGCGGGTCTCCAAGCCCGGCCGCCGCGTTTACATGGGTGTCAAGGACATCCCCTCGGTCCGCCAGGGCCTGGGTGTGTCGATTGTCAGCACGCCTAAAGGTGTGATGTCGGACGCGAACGCCCGCGCTGCCAATGTTGGCGGCGAGGTGCTCTGCACGGTATTCTAAGGAGGGACTGATGTCTCGTATTGGGAAAAAGCCGGTTGAGCTGCCCTCGGGTGTCACCGCATCCGTCAGCGGCCAGACCGTCGAAGTTAAGGGGCCGAAAGGCACCCAGACCTTCGTCGCCACCGACGACGTGACCATCACCGTCGACGACAACAGTGTGTCCGTTGAGCCGCGCGGCAACTCCAAGCGCGCGCGCCAGCAGTGGGGCATGTCCCGCACCGTCGTCGCGAACATGGTGCACGGTGTTCAGAACACCTTCAAGAAAGAGCTCGAGATCCAGGGCGTGGGTTACCGCGCCGCGGTTCA
>NZ_JAATOS010000272.1:0-5540 GCF_011806505.1 Salipiger sp. HF18
ATGAACGGCATGCGGGCGGTGCGGCTGAGCTGGCCCCAGGGCGCGGGCAACGTCTCCGCGCCCATGAGGGAGGTGTCCGAGCTCGAGCCGGGCGGCATGGTGGAGCTCGCCGCCGCCGCCGTGTCCCGCCCGGAGCCCGAGCCGGACCCGGAGCCCGAGTTCTCGGCCTCGGAAATGACCGAGGATCTGCCGGACCTGCCGCCGATGGAGTTCGATACGGGGGATTTCAGCTTCGACGCCGAGCCTGCCGAGGCAGAGGCGGGCGATTTCGACTTCGATTTCTCGGCCGCGCCGCTCGATGTCGAGGAAAGCTGAGACGCAGCTCGAGAACCACGCCGGAAATGCGCTGCGCCCGACAAGCGGGCGCAGGAAAACCATGCGGAGGCGCCTTAGCCCTTCTGCGCCGCCAGAGCGTCGAGCGTCGGGCGCAGTCCGCCGAGGTCGTAGCCTGCCTTGGCGCCGGTCGCGATGATCGTGTCGGTGTCGATCGCGCCGGCGTTCGCCATGGCCCAGACGATCGAGCTGCGCGTGCCGGACCGGCAGTAGGCCAGCACCGGGCCCTCCGCCGCGCCGATGGCCGAGGCCTGCTCGGCCACCTGATCGAGCGTCAGCCCGCCGTTGACCACGGGGATGTAGACGAAATCCATCCCCGCGTCGCGCACCGCGGTCTCCAGCGCCTTGCGTTGCAGCGGGGGCGGGACCTCGTCGTCAGGACGGTTGCAGATGACAAGCGAAATGCCCGCCGCCGCGATGGCGGGCACCTCTTCGACCGCGATCTGCGGCGAGACGGAATAGCCGGGGGTGAGTTCGATGATAGCCATGGCGGTTACATCACTCCGCGGCCACGGGTTTGTCCAGACGGGTTCGCAAGAAAGGCGCGACGGCCATTCCCGTCAGCATCGCGGCGACGAAAATCCAGAGCCCGGGCCCCCCGAAACTGAGCGAGGCGATGGCCGGGCCGGGGCAGAGACCCGCGAGGCCCCAACCGATCCCGAACAGCAGCGAGCCGAGAATCAGCTTGCGGTCGATGGTCGTCGAGGGTTTCGGCGGCAGCGGCGTACCGAGGGCCGAATTGCGCAGCCGCGCGGCCACCAGCCAGGCGATGGCCATGGGGATCATCGCGCCGCCCATGACGAAGGCGAGCGTCGGGTCCCAGGCGCCGAAGACGTCGAGCCAGCCCTGCACCTTGGTGGTGTCGGTCATCCCCGAGATGAAGAGACCGCTGCCGAAGAGACCGCCCGCGATCAGGGCGAAGAGAAGCCGTGCCATGTCAGATCACTCCCAGCAGGTGGCGGAAGACAAGCACGCCGACCCCGCCCGCGAAGATGTAGGTGAGCGTCGCAGCGAAGCCCCGGACCGAGAGCCGCGACATGCCGCAGACCCCGTGTCCCGAGGTGCAGCCGTTGGCGAGCCGCGTGCCCGCGCCGACCAGCAGCCCCGCGATCACCAGCACCACGAGGTTCTCGCTGATGTGCGGGTCCACCTCGTGGTAGAGCGGTTGCAGGATCACCGGCATGAGCACGACCCCCGCGAGGAAGACGATGCGCTCCCACTTCGTGTTGCCCGCCGAGCCGTCTATGAGCCCGCCGATGATGCCAGAGGCGCCCATGATCCGCCCGTTGAAAAGCAGGTAGACGGCGCCCCCGGTGCCGATCAGCAGCCCGCCGATCAGGCCCCAGATCCAGTCCTGTTCCATGTCGTTACGTGTCCTGTGTCCAGTCAGGGAAACTGCACGCCCCCGGCCTTGGCCGAGGGCGCTGGTCCGGATCGCCCGGACCGGTAAGAGGTTCGGGCGGTCAGAGCTTGTTGACCGGCACCTTGAGGAAGACGTCGCCCTTCTCGTCCGCGGGCGGCATCTGGCCCGCGCGCATGTTCACTTGCAGCGACGGGATGATCAGCTTGGGCATGGCGAGCGTCGCGTCGCGCGCGTCGCGCATCCTGACGAACTCTTCGGCCGACTTTCCGGCGCCGACGTGGATGTTGAGCGCCTTCTGCTCGCCCACCGTGGTCTCCCACGCGTATTCGTCGCGGCCGGGCGCCTTGTAGTCGTGGCCGACGAAGATCCGGGTCTCGTCCGGCAGGGCGAGGATCTTCTGGATCGAGGCAAACAGCGTCTCGGACGAGCCGCCAGGGAAGTCGCAGCGCGCGGTGCCGAAGTCGGGCATGAAGAGCGTGTCGCCGACAAAGGCGGCGTCGCCGATCACGTAGGTCAGGCAGGCAGGCGTATGGCCCGGCGTGTGCAGCACGTCGCCGCGCAGCTGGCCGATGTGGAAGCTGTCGCCCTCCTGGAAGAGCTGGTCGAACTGCGAGCCGTCGCGCTGGAACTCGGTGCCCTCGTTGAACACCTTGCCGAAGGTGTCCTGCACGATCTTGATCCGGTCGCCGATGCCGATCTTGCCGCCGAGCTCGCGCTGGATGTAGGGCGCGGCCGAGAGGTGGTCGGCGTGCACGTGGCTCTCGAGCAGCCATTCGACCTTGTAGTCCTTGTCCCGGACAAAGGCGATGATGGCATCCGCCGAGCGCGTGTCGGTGCGGCCGGAGGCGTAGTCGAAGTCCAGAACCGAGTCGATCACCGCGCAGGACGATCCCTGCGGATCGCGCACGACGTAAGAGATCGTGTTGGTGGCTTCGTCGAAAAATGCGGTGACTTCAGGTGACATCATGGCGGTGATCCTCCGTTTCCTCATTCATATAGCTAAACGTGAATATGTATTCAAGGATTCGTTCTGTTGATCTGTTGACTTGAATCATTGCGGGGAGAGCTCCCCGGTATCATTCTTGATTCAGAAAGGCGTCGCAGGTGCAACTATGTCGCACGACAAACACAAGGCTATGCTGCTGAAGCGGCTGGAGGAACTGAAGACGAGGCTCGAAGGGATCGAGGATTCGCTCGACGAGCCCAAGCCCAGTGACTGGGACGAAAGCGCCACCGAACGCGAGGGGGACGAGGTTCTGGAAAGCCTCGGAACCAGCGGACAGGCCGAAATCGGCCGGATCGAGGCGGCGCTGCGGCGCATGGACGAGGGGGAGTACGGGTACTGCCTGACCTGCGGGGAGGCCATTTCGGAGGCGCGGCTGGACATCCTGCCTGATGCGCCTCTCTGCGCCGCCTGTGCCGGGGGGCGTAAACCCTAGGGCGGGCCCTCCCGCCCGCTCACGAGGAGGAAAACTATCATGATCGAAGCCCTGAAAACACGCATCAAGCAACTCGAATCCGAGATCAAGGTGGTCGGCGGGGACGAGGCTGTCTGCAAGGATCTGCTCGAGGATCTCGAACGCCATGTCGAGGAGCTCGAGGCGCGTGGCGGAAAGGTTCCCGCTTCCGCGCTGGCGCTGGTGCGCCCCGATGGCGACAGCGAAATCGAGGACCAGTTCGACAACATGCCGATCTGACCGGCCCGCACCGCGCCGGGAGCTTGCTTGCCTTGACCGGCGGTTTGCCGTCTAATGCCGCAAAATCGCGCGGAAAAGCGCGGAAAACCGGTGGTGACGGCCGATCGGCCGGCAAGCGGGGGCAGGCAGATGCCAGAGGCGCGGGACGCGGTCGACTATAGGTTCGGAGACGGCATCGCCTGGCTTGCCGTCGCCAATCCCCCTGTGAACACCCTGTCGCGCAGGGTGCGCGAGGGCTTGGGCGCCGCGCTGGACCGCGCCGAGGCCGAGCCCGGGCTGAAGGCGGTGGTCCTGATGGGGGCCGATCTTGCCGAGCCCGGCAGGCCGTCCGCGGGGCCTGCCGTCGTCGATCTCTGCGCCCGGCTCGAGGGCTTCCCGGTTCCGGTGGTCGCTGCGATCCACGGAACCGCGCTTGGCGGCGGGCTCGAGCTGGCGCTGGCGGCACACTACCGCATCGCGCTTTCCTCCGCCCGGCTCGGCTTTCCCGAGGTCCGGCTGGGGCTGATCCCGGCCGCCGGCGGTACCCAGCGGCTGGCGCGGATGATCGGGGCGAAGGGCGCTCTCGACATGTTGCTTGGCGGGGGCATGTTCGCCGCCTCCCGTGCGCCCGCGCGCGGACTGCTCGACGCGGTGGCCGAGGGCGACCTGCGGGCGGCGACCGAGGGCTTCGTGCGCCAGCTGCTCGAGACCGGGCAGGGGCCGCGCCGCTGTTCGGAAATGCGCCAGGGCTTCGCCGAGCCCGCCGCCTACCAGAAGGAGGTCGCGCGCCGTCGCGACGCCGCCGCGCGCCAGCCCGAGATTGCCCCGCGCGAGCTTGTCGCCGCGGTCGAGGCGGCGATGCTGCTGCCCTTCGAGGCCGGTCTCGCCTTCGAGGCGGATGTGCAGGAGACCTGCCTTGCCTCCGACCAGTCCCGCGCCTTGCGCGCCGCTTTCGTCTCCGAGGGCATGGCCGGCCGGCTCGGCCTTCCGGGCGGCACCGCCCGTCCCGCGCTGCACCGCCTTGCCGTCCTGGGTGGCGGCGGGCTTGCGGCGCAGTTCGTTTTCACGGCGCTCAATGCCGGGCTCGAGCTGCGCTGGGGCACAAGCGATCCCGAGGCGTTCCTGACCGGTGTGCCGCAGTTGCGCGACGCCTTCGCCGAAGCGGTGAAACGCGGCGCGCTGACCGACGAGCAGGCGCAGGATCGCATGGCCGGGCTCAAGGTCGGCGACAGTGCGTCCATGGCGGCGGACGTGGACATGGTCGTGCTCGCGGCGCAGGGGCAGGGCCACGTTCCGGTGCCCGAAGGCACGGTGCGCGCGGTCGCCTGCGCGGGCGAGGTCGAGGCGCTCGGCCTGCGGTTCGCGCAGCCCGGCTCCGCCTCGCGGCTGGTCGAGGTGGTGGCGGGACCCGCCGTTTCGGCCTCCGAGCTTGCCGCGGCGCAGGCGCTGGTGCGGGCGCTGGGCAAGATCGCGGTGCGGGTGGCGTCTCGCGGCGAAACCATGGCCGCGCGTCTGGTGGCGGCCTGCCAGCGGGCGGCGGATGCGCTGGTGGACGCGGGGCAGAACCCCTACGACATCGACCGCGCCTTCCGCGAGTGGGGCTGGACCCGCCCGCCCTTCGAGGCACGCGACCGGATGGGGCTCAGGGAGCTTGCCACGCAGCCGCGCGCGGACGGGGCGCGCAACTGGTCGGCGCTGCTGCTCGGGGAAGGGCGCGGGGGGCGTTCCGCGCGCAGGGGGGAGGACGAGGGGACCGGAGATCCGTCGATGCCCCGCGAAGACACGGCGCTGAAGACCCTGCTCTCCGCCGAGCGGCCGTCGGCTGCGGCGATGCCGCCCGATCTCATCCGCAAGCGGGTGCTGGGGGCGATGGTGAACGAGGGCGCGCGGATGCTGGCCTCGGGCATGGCGCTGCGCCCCTCCGACATCGACGTGGTGGCGCTGCATGCGCTCGAGATGCCGCGCTGGCGGGGCGGGCCCATGCATCTTGCCGGGGTGATGAAACTTCTAGCGCTGCGCCGCGCGATGGAGGGCTTCGACCATCCCGATCGCGCCTTCTGGGCGCCCGAGCCGATCTTTGCCGAGCTCGTCAAGAACGGCCGCAGCTTCGATGACCTGAATGCCGAGCCCGTGTCGCGCTCGGCCTGAGGCCCGCGCAACGGCCGGTT
>NZ_JAATOS010000273.1:0-5533 GCF_011806505.1 Salipiger sp. HF18
CGAGGGCGCGCCGCTCGAGCTGTCGATCGACCTCACCATCCAGGCGTCGACCGAGCGGGTGCTCGACAGCGGCATGCGGCTGATGAACGCCAAGGGCGCGGCCTCGGTGCTGATGGACGTGCACACCGGCGAGATCCTCGCCATGGCCTCGCTGCCCGATTTCGACCCCAACGACCGGCCGCGGCCGCCGACCAGCGGCAGCCCGTCGGACAGCCCGCTCTTCAACCGCGCGGTGCAGGGCGTCTACGAGCTGGGCTCGGCCTTCAAGATCCTCGCCGCGTCGCAGGCGATGGAGCTGGGCATCGTGACGCCCGAGACCATCATCGACCCCCGCCCGCCGTTCCGGGTGGGAGGCCACGCCATCGGCGAGTTCGAGGGCCACAACTACGGCCAGATCAGCGTCGAAGAAGTCATCATGAACAGCTCGAACCGGGGCACGGGCAAGATCGCCCTCGCCATCGGTACCGAGCGCCAGAAGGACTTCCTCCGCCGCCTCGGCTTCTTCGACCCGGTGCCGCTCGAGATGGTCGAGGCGCCCGGCGGGAAGCCGCTGATCCCGCAGCGCTGGACCGACCTGTCGACGGTAACCATCTCCTACGGCCACGGGCTCAGCGCCACGCCGCTGCACCTTGCGGCCGCCTATGCCGCCATCGCCAACGGTGGCCACCTGGTGAAGCCCACGCTGCTCAAGCACAAGGGTATCAGCTACGGCGACACGGTGCTGTCCGAAGAGGTCTCCGCCAACGCCCGCCACATGCTGCGCCGCGTGGTCAAGGAGGGCACCGCGAGCTTCGGCGACGTGCCCGGCTATCACGTCGGCGGCAAGACCGGCACCGCGGACAAGCCCAGGGAGAAGGGCGGCGGCTATTACAAGGACAAGACCATCACCACCTTCGCGTCGATGTTCCCGGCCGAGGCCCCGAAATACGTTCTGATCGTGACGCTGGACGAACCGGTCGAGACCTCGGGGCCGAAGCCGCGCCGCACCGCCGGCTGGACCTCCGTTCCGGTGGCCGCCGAGATGATCGGCAGGATCGCGCCGCTTCTGGGCTTGCGTCCGGATTACGATATGGGCGAAGTGACCAACGTGACGCTCGCCCGGCAGTGACGGCCCCCGGGGGCTGCCTCCGGATCCGGGCATTCTTGGAAAGATGAAAGGGCTGCCATGAGCGGGGAAAAGACGCTCTCGGAGCTGGGCCTGACCGCGCGAGGCGGGCGCGAGGCGCGAATCTCGGGGATTTCAGTGGACAGCCGGGCGGTGATGCCGGGCCATCTCTTTGCGGCGATGCCGGGCACCAAGGTGCACGGCGCGCGCTTCGTCGATGCGGCGCTGTCGCAGGGTGCAGCGGCGGTGCTGACCGACGCCGAGGGCGCGCAGATCGCGGCCGAGGCGCTGGCAGGCAGCGAGGTCGCGCTGGTGATCGCGGCCGATCCGCGGCAGGCGCTTGCCTTTGCCTGCGCGCTGTTCTTCGGCGCCCAGCCCGCCACCATGATCGCGGTGACCGGTACCAACGGCAAGACCAGCGTGGCGACCTTTGTCCGCCGCCTCTGGCAGGAGATGGGATTCCGCGCCGTGAACCTCGGCACCACCGGGATCGAGGGCGACTGGCAGGCGCCGTTGCGCCACACCACGCCGGACCCGATCACCCTGCACAAGGCGCTGGCCGAGGCCGCGCTTGCCGGTGTCGAGCATGCCGCGATGGAGGCCTCCTCGCACGGGCTCGACCAGCGGCGGCTCGACGGGGTGCAGCTGCGGGCCGCGGGCTTTACCAACTTCAGCCAGGACCATCTCGATTACCACGCTGATTTCGAAGAGTATTTCGCCGCCAAGGCGGGGCTCTTCGCGCGCGTCCTCCCCGAGGAGGGCACCGCCGTGGTGAACATCGACGACGCCCGCGGCATCGACATGCTCGCCATCGCCAAGGCGCGCGGGCAGGAGACGCTGACCGTGGGCGACTCCCAGGGCGCCGACCTGCGCCTGCTGGGCCAGCGCTTCGACGCCACCGGGCAGGAGCTGCGGCTGTCGTGGCACGGCGTGGTCGAACAGTTCCGCCTCAACCTCATCGGCGGCTTCCAGGGCCAGAACGCGCTGCTCGCGGCGGGGCTCGTCATCGCCTGCGGGGCCGAGGCCGAGGACGTGTTCCGTGCGCTGCCGAAGCTCGACACGGTGCGGGGCCGGATGCAGCTGGCCGCCACCCGCGACAGCGGCGCCGCGGTCTACGTCGATTTCGCCCACACGCCCGACGCGGTCTCGACCGCGATCAAGGCGCTGCGCCCGCATGTCATGGGCCGCCTCGTCGCCATCATCGGCGCGGGCGGCGACCGTGATGCCGGCAAGCGCCCGCTGATGGGGGCAGCCGCCGAGCACGCGGACGTGGTCATCGTGACCGACGACAACCCGCGCTCCGAAGACCCCGCCGCGATCCGGCTTCAGGTTCTTGGCGGCGCGCCCGAGGCCATCGAGGTCGGCGACCGGGCCGAGGCGATCCTGCGCGGCGTCGACATGCTGCAGCCGGGCGATGCGCTGCTGGTCTGCGGCAAGGGCCATGAGACCGGCCAGATCGTCGGCGACACGGTCTATCCCTTCGACGACGTGGAACAGGCGAGCGTCGCCGTGGCCGCGCTGGACGGGAGGGGGCTGTGACGCTCTGGACGGCGCAGGAGGCCGCTGCCGCGTCCGGCGGGCGGGTGGCCGGGGCCGGGGACGCGGCCGGCGTCTCCATCGACGCGCGGCCCATCGCGCCGGGGGATCTCTTCGTGGCGCTCCAGGCAGCCCGCGACGGTCACGATTTCGTGGCGCAGGCGCTCGAGAAGGGGGCCGCCGCCGCGCTGGTGAGCCACGTCCCCGAGGATGTGGACCCGGCAAGGCTGCTGGTCGTGGACGACGTCCAGACCGGGCTGGAGAAGCTGGGCATTGCCGCGCGCGACCGCTGCCGGGCGCAGGTGGTGGCGGTGACCGGCTCGGTCGGCAAGACCTCGACCAAGGAGATGCTGCGCTGCGTGCTGGGCGCGCAGGGTAAGGTCCATGCCGCCGAGAAGAGCTACAACAACCACTGGGGCGTGCCGCTGACGCTGGCGCGGATGCCCGCGGACGTGGATTTCGCCGTCATCGAGATCGGCATGAACCACCCCGGCGAGATCGCGCCGCTGTCGCGCATGGCCCGGCCGCACGTGGCGATGGTGACCATCGTGGCGCCCGCGCATCTCGCCGCCTTCGAGAGCCTCGAGGGCATCGCCCGCGAGAAGGGCGCCATCTTCGAGGGGCTCGAGCCGGGCGGCACGGCGGTGATCAACGGCGACCTGCCGGTGAGCCCGATCCTGCGCGAGATGGCCCAAGCGCGCGCCGCGCATGTGATCGACTTCGGCGAGGCCGCGGGCAATCACCACCGGGTCACCGAGGTCACCATCTGCGACGCGGCCACCGTGGCGCAGGGCCGGGCATGGCGCTCGAACGTGCTTTACAAGGTTGCGGTGCCGGGGCGGCATTTCGCGGTGAACGGCATGGGCGTGCTCGCCGTGGCGCATGCGCTGGGGCTCGACCGGGCGCTGGCGGTGACGGCGCTGGGGCAATGGCAGCCCGGGGCGGGGCGCGGGCTGCGCGAGGTCGTGCTGCTCGACCCGGTCGAGACCCAGCTGACGCTCGAGCTGATCGACGATGCCTACAACGCCAACCCGGCCTCGCTGGGCGCCTCGCTCGAGGTGCTGGCCGCCGCCGAGCCCCGCGACGGGTTGGGCCGCGTCACCCATGGCCGGCGCATCGCCTATGTCGGCGACATGAAGGAGCTGGGCGAGGGCGAGGTCGCGATGCACCGCGCGCTGGCCGGACACCCTTCGATGGGCAAGATCGACGTGGTGCATTGCGTGGGGCCGCTGATGCGCGAGCTCTGGACTGCGCTGCCCTACGAGAAGCGCGGCCACTGGACCGAAGACTCGCGCGCCATGGCGGCCCGGGTCCGGCATGATCTCGATGCCGGCGACGTGGTGCTGGTGAAGGGATCGCTGTCGATGGCGCTCTCGCGCGTGGTTGACGCGATCCGCAAAATGGGACAGACGCCGGCGGGCGGCAACGGGTGAGAAGGGAAAAACCATGCTCTACTGGCTGACCGGACTCAGCGATGGCGGGGATTTGTTCAACCTTTTCCGCTACATCACCTTTCGTGCGGGCGGGGCGTTCCTGACCGCGCTGGTCTTCGGATTCCTCTTCGGGCAACCGCTCATCAACGTCCTGCGCAAGCGTCAGGGCAAGGGCCAGCCGATCCGAGACGACGGCCCCGAGGGGCATTTCGTCAAGGCCGGCACGCCGACCATGGGCGGGCTGCTGATCGTGGGCGCGCTGCTGACCTCGACGCTGCTCTGGGCGCGGCTCGACAACTACGCCAAGGTGAAGAAGCAGAACACCGCGGGCGTCTCGGGCAAGGTCCGGCTGCTGCTGGGCTTCCTGATCGCGGGCATCGCGGGCGCCTGGGCGGCGTATTTCCACCCGGCGGAGCTGACGGGCCAGCTGGCGTTCCCGGTGTTCAAGGACGCGCTCCTCAACCTCGGGATCTTCTTCGTGCCCTTCTCGATGATCGTGATCGTGGGCGCGGCCAACGCGGTGAACCTGACCGACGGGCTCGACGGGCTCGCCATCATGCCGGTGATGATCGCCGGCGGCGCGCTCGGGATCATCGCCTACGCGGTGGGTCGCACCGACTTCACCGAGTATCTCGACGTGCACTACGTGCCGGGGACGGGGGAGATCTTCATCTTCACCGCGGCCCTCATCGGCGGCGGGCTCGGCTTCCTGTGGTACAACGCACCGCCCGCGGCGGTGTTCATGGGCGACACCGGCTCGCTGGCCCTCGGCGGCGCGCTGGGGGCAATCGCGGTGGCAACCAAGCACGAGATCGTGCTGGCCATCGTCGGCGGCCTGTTCGTGGTCGAGGCGCTCTCGGTGATCATACAGGTGCTCTACTTCAAGCGCACCGGCAAGCGCGTGTTCCTGATGGCGCCGATCCACCACCACTACGAGAAGAAGGGCTGGGCCGAGCCGCAGATCGTCATCCGCTTCTGGATCATCTCGCTGATCCTCGCGCTGATCGGCCTCGCCACGCTCAAGGTGCGCTGACCACGCGGCGCGGCGTGACGGCCGCACAGGTCAAGTCTCCCTTGCGGGCTCCACGCCTCTGGCCGGCATGGCGCCCCATGATCAGGCGTCGCGCCGGTGGATTGGGCAGGCTGCCTCCGGCGGGAGTTTGTCGGGCAAGATGAAGCCTGGGCGCGGCGCCGCTCCTTCATCTTGCCCAATAAACTCCGGGGGGCCCGTAGGGCGGGGGCAGCGCCCCCTCCGGCGGTTGTCTCATGTCCAGGTCGCGTTCGGACGCGCTCTGGCATCCACGGGCGGGCTGCGCTAGCCCTTTGGGCGCAAGATCAGGAGACTGCGCATGATTCCGGTTCAGGGTTTCGAAGGACGGGTGGTTGCGGTGCTGGGGCTCGGACGCTCGGGCCTCTCGGCCGCGCGGGCGCTGCGCGAGGGCGGGGCGGTGGCGCTGTG
>NZ_JAATOS010000274.1:0-5529 GCF_011806505.1 Salipiger sp. HF18
CGGCGCAGGCCCATGCGGCGTGGCCGATCTGCTCCCACAGCTCGCGGGCGTCGACGGTCTTGGCGACCGAGCCGTCGGTGCGGCGCACGAGTTCCCACGGCCGGCCCTCGCGGACCGCTTCGAGGAAGGCGTCGGTGACGCGGATCGAGTTGTTCGAGTTCTGGCCCGAGACGGTGGCGTAGGCCTCGCTGTCCCAGTCGGTGTCGTAGGTCGGGAACTCGATCGAGGCGTAGCCCTGCCGTGCGTAGTCGAGCACGCGCTTGATGTAGGTCTCGGGGATGGCGAGCTTCTTGGCCTCGCGAATGGCCTTTTTCAGCGCGGTGTTGGCGCTGGCCTCGTAGGCGTCGCTCTCGAGCCCGTCCCACGCGCGGATGGCGTCGAAGATGGCGTTTAGCATCTTCTCGTGCATCTTGGAGCCGGCCACGATGCTCGCGACCTTCTGCTCTTCCTTGACCTTCCAGTTGATGAACTCCTCGATGTCCGGGTGGTCGGCATCGACGATCACCATCTTGGCGGCGCGGCGCGTGGTGCCGCCCGACTTGATGGCGCCGGCTGCGCGGTCACCGATCTTGAGGAAGCCCATCAGGCCCGAGGATTTGCCGCCGCCCGACAGGCGCTCGCCTTCGGCGCGCAGCGACGAGAAGTTGGTGCCGGTGCCCGAGCCGTACTTGAAGAGCCGCGCCTCGCGGACCCAGAGGTCCATGATGCCGCCGTCGCTCACCAGGTCGTCGGCGACGGACTGGATGAAGCAGGCGTGAGGCTGCGGGTGCTCGTAGGCGGACTTGGAGCGGGTCAGCTTGCCGGTCTTGTGGTCGACGTAATAATGGCCCTGACCCGGGCCGTCGATGCCGTAGGCCCAGTGCAGGCCGGTGTTGAACCACTGCGGCGAGTTCGGCGCGGCGGTCTGGCTGGCGAGCATGTGGCGCATCTCTGAGGAGGAGGAGGGGGCATCCTCTGCGGTGGTGAAGTAGCCGCCCTTCCAGCCCCAGTAGGCCCATGCGCCGGCGAGCCGGTCGAAGACCTGCTTGGCCGAGGTCTCACCGCCGCGCGGGGTGTCGGAATTGGCCGGCACCGAGCGCCAGAGGAACTCGGGTACATCCTTCTCGGACACCTTCTTCAGCGCGTCCGGGACGCCGGCCTTACGAAAGTATTTCTGTGCGATGACGTCCGAGGCAACCTGGCTCCACCTGGCCGGAACCTCGAGTTGCTCGAGCTTGAACACCGTGCTGCCGTCGGGATTGCGAATCTCGGAGCTGGTGGTGACGAATTCTCTACCCTCGTAAGCGTCCTGCCCTGCCTTGGTGTATTTTCTCTCGATCTTCATCTCTGCCTCTGCTCCAGCCTGTCCCAAATCACCACCGGCGGACGGATAGACAGGTTCTGCAGAGGCCGGCCGAGCCTGCCTCCGGGCGCCATAAAGATGGTCTGATCCACGATGGTGTTGGTGCTGTCCCCGCCGAAAGCCACTATATGTTGTGCCTTGTTGTCCGGCCCATACAAACTGGCGCAGAATCCCGGAAATGGTCAACGGCTTTTTTCGGAAACTCCGCATATATTTTGCGTTGACCACTTGGCTCGGCACAAGGTCTATGCGATGTCCACGATTCATCCACATAGATGCGCACTGGCCTCCCCCCCGGCTTACCGGGAAAATCACCGGAGGCGCGCAAGTTATCCACAGACGGTGAGAAACCGGCTGAACTCGCGCCTGTGGGTTTCCGCGTGTCGGGCCACGTTGCAGGCAGAACACGGTCAAATCGCGGCCACGACACGGAAAATGCCCGCAAGCCCGCAATCACGGCCGACATGGCTGCGCCGCGGGGCTTCGGGAGATTCGCAAGTTGGGGAGGAGAAAGTGGTCGGGGCGGCGAGATTCGAACTCACGGCCTTCTGTACCCAAAACAGACGCGCTACCAGGCTGCGCTACGCCCCGACACGGACCGCATACTAGCGGGCCGCAGGTTTGAAAAGAGTCAAATCACTCGCAGGGCCAGGCGGCGCCCCGGATTGCCGGGTGCATCATCTCGCTGCCCACGTCGATGCCGAGCTGGCGCGCCAGCCCACCGTTGATTTCAAGCACATATTGCGCCGGAGATCCGCTGGGGATCGGCGTCTCGTCATGCGGCACGGCGTTGGAATGCACCTTCACCACCTGCCCCTTGCCGTCGGCAAAGATCATGTCGAGCGGAATGAGCGTGTTCTTCATCCAGAACGCCGTCTTGCTGGCGTGGCCGTAGACGAAAAGCATACCCGCCGTGGCGGGCATCTTCTCGACAAACATGAGCCCGCGCGAGCGTTCCTCGGCGCTGTCGGCCACGTCGACGTGGAACCGTGCCGTGCCCCAGTCGCCCCGGAGCCAGACCGTGTCGTCACGGCATTGCTGCGCGGCCGCCGGAGCGGCCGTCACGATTGCAGATGCCAGAAAGATCAGGAGTGCCCGAGCGCCGCTTCCCATGCCGAAACCTCGGTGGCCATGAGACCACGCTTACCATCTATCAAACGAATTGCGAGGGCCTCGCCCGGCTGCAGGTCGGCAAGACCCGAGCGCCGCAGCACCTCGATATGGATGAACACGTCGTCGGAGCGGCCGAAGACATTGGCGAAGCCGAAGCCCTTTGCCTTGTCGAACCACTTCACCCGTGCCGGTTCGAGCGGTGCCGCACGCATCACCTCGGGGTCGATGCCCTCGAAATCCGCGAGCGGGACGCCGGCCGGAGCGACCGGCGGCTCGATATGATGAACTTCCGTTGCCTGGATCCCCCTGTCGGTGCGCTGCACCGCCACTTCGATCCTCGCGCCGTCGGCGACCGAACTCTGTCCGAAATTGCGAAGCACGTTCGCATGCAGCAGAATATCCGGGCCGCCCTCGTCGGCGACTACGAAGCCAAATCCTTTTACAGGATCAAACCACTTTACCTTACCGAGTACGTGGTGGGCCTCTTCATGGTACTGTGTCAACTGGGTTTCCATTGGTCGTCTTGCGTTTCCCCGCGCGTCAATTGCTTTAAGGGGACAAGTAAACGCAAGTCATTGCAAACTGTATTTTGTGTCCGAATCCCGTTCATGTAACATGAAATTCAAGGGTTCAGGCGACAAACTGTCCAGGCCTCGGCAAGGTTCCGCCGCCTCCAGACAAACCGGTCGTGCAACCGGAAGGCACCATCGGCCCAGAACTCGATTTCAACCGGCGCGATGCGGAATCCGCCCCAGAACGGCGGCCGTTTCGGCATCGGTCCATGCGTCGCGGTGACCTTCGCGACCTCGGCCATCAGCGCCGCGCGCGAGGCAAGCGGCTGGCTCTGCTGCGAGGCCCAGGCCCCGAGCCGGGACTTCAGCGAGCGCGATTGATAATAGGCATCCGCCTGCGGCCCCTCTTCGCGGGTGACGGTTCCGCGGACCCGGATCTGGCGGCGCAGCGACTTCCAGTGCATCACGAAAGCGGCCTTGCCGGCGGCCTCGATCTCCTGCGCCTTGGCGCTGCCGTAGTTGGTGTAGAAGACGAAGGCCGCGTCCTCTATCTCTTTCAGGAGGACCATACGCACATTCGGCAGGCCGTCGCCGTCCACGGTCGAGAGCGCCATGGCATTGGCGTCGTTGATCTCGGTTTTTTCGGCCTCTGCCAACCAGTTACGCGCTATGATGAACGGGTCTTCGCCGGCGAAGATTCCGGTACGGTCGGACATGATCTGCTTCCTTCGTGAGCGCTGACAGGCGCGAACCCTTGAAGCCCCCGGGACCTTGCCCTAAAGGGTTTCGGAAACAGCAATGCCGGTTGGAGGAAGGGAATGTCAAACACTCTGATGGCGGGCAAGCGTGGCCTGATCATGGGTCTCGCCAACGACAAGTCGATCGCCTGGGGCATCGCGAAGGCCCTGCATGGCGCGGGCGCCGAGCTTGCCTTTTCCTATCAGGGTGACGCCCTGAAGAAGCGTGTCGATCCGCTGGCCCAACAGCTTGGCTCGGATATCGTGCTGCCCTGCGACGTGGGCGACGAGGCCTCGATAGATGGTCTCTTCGACGCTCTCAAGCAGCGCTGGGACAGCCTCGATTTCGTGGTTCACGCGATCGGCTTCTCGGACAAGAACGAGCTGCGCGGTCGCTATGTCGACACCAGCCGGGACAACTTCAAGCTGACGATGGACATCTCCGTCTACTCGTTCACGGCCGTGATGAAGCGCGCAGAAAAAATGATGGTGAACGGGGGGTCGGCGCTGACGCTGACCTACTACGGCGCCGAGCGGATCATGCCGCATTACAATGTCATGGGCGTGGCCAAGGCGGCGCTCGAGGCATCGGTGCGCTACCTTGCCGAGGACCTCGGCAAGGACGGCATCCGGGTCAACGCGATCTCGGCTGGCCCGATCAAGACGCTGGCCGCCTCCGGCATCGGCGACTTCCGCTACATCATGAAGTGGAACGAGTATAACTCGCCGCTGCGCCGCAACGTGACAATTGACGACGTGGGCGGGTCGGCGCTCTACCTTCTGTCCGACCTCGGCGCCGGCGTGACCGGCGAGACACACCACGTCGACGCGGGGTATCATGTGGTCGGGATGAAGGCGGTGGACGCCCCCGACATCACCCGAGGCTGAGAAGGAGCACGGCCATGGATCGACTGCCGCACGAAAAGGGGTTCCATGTCAGCTGGGACCAGATCCACCGCGACAGCCGTGCGCTGGCGTGGCGTCTGCAGGGGCATGGCCCCGAGGACGGCGAGTGGCGGGCCGTGGTTGCGATCACCCGGGGCGGCATGGCCCCGGCGATGATCATCGCGCGCGAGCTGAACATCCGGCTCGTCGACACGATCTCGGTCAAGAGCTACGACAACCAGACCCAGAGCGCGCCGCGCGTCATCAAGTTCCCGGACATGGACGTCATGGGGGACGGCACCGGCGTGCTGATCATCGACGACCTCGTGGACACCGGGCGCACGCTCGAAGTGGTGCGCGCGCACCTGCCAAAGGCGCATGTGGCAACTGTCTACGCCAAGCCCAAGGGCAAGCCGATGGTCGACAGCTACATCACCGAGGTGAGCCAGGACACGTGGATCTTCTTCCCGTGGGACATGGCCCTGCAATACGTGGAGCCCTATCGCGGCACCCACTGACGGCACCTTGCCTCAGAGCATGTGATCCGCCCCGCGCAAGGCTCTTGCGCGGGGCATTTCGGTTTCAGAGCGCCGCCTTCAGCGTCTCGCGCCACGGGGTGGTCGGACGGCCGATGAGCCGCGACAGGGTCTTGTCGTCGCTGTAGAGCCCCCCCTGCGCCGCGCCCTTCTCACTATCTGCGAGCATCGCGGCCACCGGCTCGGGCAGGCCTGCGCCCTCGAGCGCCGCGGCATAGTCCTCGGGCGGGAGGTTGGTGTAGCCTACGGTCTTGCTCGAGAGCTCCGACAGCGCTGCGGCGAAGTCGGTCAGCGTAAAGGCGTCGTCGCCCGCAAGCTCGTAGATCGTGCCAGAGGCCGGCAGCTCGCCGGTCAGCACGGCTGCGGCGGCAGCGGCATAGTCGGCGCGGGTGGCGCTGGCGATG
>NZ_JAATOS010000275.1:0-5509 GCF_011806505.1 Salipiger sp. HF18
ATCCCGAGCAGAACCTCGACAACGACCTGGCGCAGGCCGTTGTCACCCAGGGCGGCCGCATCGTCTGGCTGCGCGGCCAGTGCCCGCAGAACCTCGACGACGCCAAGAACATCGAGAGCCACGACCCGGTGGAGCAGACCCACAAGGTCATGCAGAACATCCGCCAGCTCATCGAAGAGGCCGGCGGCTCGATGGAGCATCTCGTCAAGGTGGTGGTCTACATCACCGACGTGCGCCACCGTGAGGCGGTCTACCGCACCATGGGCGAGTACCTGAAGGGCGTGCACCCGGTCTCCACCGGCCTCGTGGTGCAGGCACTGGCCCGGCCCGATTGGCTGGTCGAGATCGACGGCACCGCGGTCATCCCCGACTGACCGTCCGGCTGTCCGGCTGTCCACGCCGGGTCAGCCAGAGGCGACGCCGGCGGTCCGGTGTAGCTGAAATCAGGCAGGGGGGGGCACGTGTCCGGCCCTTGCGAGACCCGCGCCCCGACTGCCTCGGGGCCGCGTGTCAGCCGACGCGCTTCGGGTCCATGATCGGCGCTTCCATCCCGGGGATGTAGCTGTTCGAGATCAGCGTCGCGCAATGGTCCATGAAGGTCCCCACCAGCCGCGTCGGCGCCTGCCGGGCCACCCTGAGCAGCCCCAGCCGCATCGGCTTGTGATCCCCCGCGATCCGCACCTTCGCCACCGACCGCCCGTCAAGCGCCAGCCGCGATTTCGGCCGGATGTTGGCGATGGTGTAGCCGAAGCGGTTCGCCACCATGGTGCGGATGACGTCCTGCTGCTGCAGCCGCGCGCTGATCTTGGGCACCAGCCCCATGCGCGCGAAGAGCGCGAGGAAGTAATCCCGCGACTGCGGCAGGTCGAGCAGGATCATGTCGCGCTCGGCAAGCTCGCCGAGGGTCACCGCGGGCTCGCTCGCCAGCGGATCGGTCTCGGCCACCAGCGCATAGGGCGGCAGTTCGGCCAGCGGGATGAACTCGAACTCGTCCGGCAGGTGCAGGTCGTAGCTGAGCGCGATGTCGAGCTCGGCACGCTCGAGCCCGTGCAGCAGCTGCTCGTGGTCCGAGACCTGCGGCAGCACCCGCACTCCGGGGAAGTCCGTGGCGAAGCTGTGCGTCACCTCGGGCAGCACCATCGGGGCGAAGGTGACGAGACAGCCCAGCGACAGCGTGCCCCGCACTGCCTCGGTCGCCTCGGAGGCGGTGTGGTAGAGCTTCTGCGCCTGGTCCATGAGCTGCTTGGCCTCGGCCAGCAACTCGCGCCCGGTGCGGGTCAGCGACAGTCCCTGCGCATGGCGCCGCAGGAAGAGCTGCGCCCCGAGCTCTGCCTCGAGCTGCGAGATCGCGGTCGAGATCGACGGCTGCGAGATGTTGATCCGCTCGGCGGCAAGGGTGATCGACCCGGCCTCGGCGGTGGCGATGAAATATTCGATCTGGCGCAGCGTGTATCGCATGTAGCGTCCTTTGCCGGGACATGGGGTAGGGGGACCGGCACCGCAAGGGCGCCGCCCGGGGTCCTTGCCACGGAAACGCGCGCCCGGAAAGCGAAACGGCCCCGCCATCGCTGGCGGGGCCGTCCGAAATTCTGCCGTGAGGGCGGGGATTACTCCTCGTCGCCCTCCGCTTCGCCTTCGGCCGCGTCGTCGGCGCGCAGGCCGCGCGGAGCCGAGATGTTGGCGATGACGAAGTCACGGTCGACGGTCGGCTTCACGCCTTCGGGCAGGGTGACGTCCGAGATGTGGATCACGTCGCCGATCTGCTTGCCTTCCAGGTCCACGGTGATGTGGTCCGGAATGTCGCCGGCGAGCACGTTGAGCTCGACTTCCTGGCGCACGATGGTGAGCACGCCGCCGCGCTTGAGTCCCGGAGCCTTCTCCTCGTTGATGAAATCAACGTGGATGAAGAGGTTGATCCGGGTGGTGCGGCGCAGGCGCATCAGGTCGAAGTGGGTCGGAAGGTCCTTCACCACGTCGCGCTGAACGTCGCGGCAGATGACGCGGACGTCATCGTGGCCTTCGGCTTTCAGCTGATGCAGCATCTTGTTGAAGGGCATCTGGATCGCGAGCGGTTCTGCGTCGCCACCGAAGAGGATCCCCGGAACCATGCCGTCGCGACGAGCCTGCCGAGCGGCGCCCTTGCCCGTCCCCGACCGTTCCAGAGCTACGAGATCAGGAATCTCACCAGCCATGTTGTATTCTCCATATATAAGGGCAGGGTGCCTCCAAGGCTGTCACCCCGCGTTAAGAGCGCTCCGATAGACCGGTTTGCAACTTTTCTCAACCTCTTTTTGCGCCCCGCCCGCACCCGCCGCCGCTGGACCTTCACCGCGCGCGGTGGCAGGCAGTGCGAATGAGGATCGGGCAGGACATATTGGCCAGCCGCGGGCCGGCGGCGGCCTTCGCGGCGATGGGGCTCTACTGGGGCGGATTCGCGGCGCTGGTGCCGGATCTGAAGTCGCAGGCGGGCCTCACGGACGAGGGCTTCGGACTGGCGATGCTGGTCTCGACCTGCGGCGCCGTGGCGGCGATGTGGGCAGCACCCGTCGCCGACCGCCATCTCGGACGCGCGGCGATGCCGCTCCTCGGGCTGGCCACGGCGCTGGCCTTTCTGACCCCGGGGCTCGCCACCGGCTGGTGGGGCTTCGCGCTCGGCATGGCGCTGGCGGGGGCGGCGGTCGGCTGCCTCGACGTGGTGATGAACGCACGGCTCGCGGCGCTCGAGGTGACGCGGGGCCGGCCCCTGATGAACCTCAACCACGGGCTTTACTCCTTCGTCTACGCGGGCTCGGCGCTCGTCACCGGTGTCTCGCGCGAGGCGGGGGCCGCGCCGCTCGCGGTGTTCTCCGGGCTCGGCCTCGTCACGCTGGCGCTGGTCGTGGTCATGGCCACCGCGCCGCTGGTGCAGGACCACGCCGCCCGCGCCGCGAAGGCCGCGGTCTCCGCCTGGCCGCTGGTGCTGCCCGGCGGGCTCATCGTGATGATCGGCTTCCTGACCGAGCAGGCGGCCGAGGGCTGGTCGGCGCTGCATCTCGAACGCAACCTCGGCGCGGGCGCCGCCGCGGGCTCCATGGGCCCGGCACTGCTGGGCTTCACCATGGGGATCGGCAGGCTCTTCGGCCAGGCGCTGGCGCATCGCTTCCCGGAACCGGCGGTGATCCGCATCGGCGCAGGCGTCGCGGCGGTCGGAGCGCTCTTGGCGGGCTTCGCCCCCGCCGTCTGGGTCGCCTACGCGGGCTTCGCGGTGCTGGGGCTCGGCGCCTCGGTGATTGTGCCCATGGCCTTCGCCTTCGTCGCGGCCCGGGTGCCGGCGCCGCAACGGGCGCGCGCCATCTCCCACCTCTCGGTGATCGGCTACGCAGGCTTCTTCCTCGGCCCGCCGCTCATGGGGGTTCTCTCGGGCCTCTTCGGCCTCGGCGCCGCCTTCGGCACCGTCGCCGTGATCCTCGCGCTGATCCCGGCCGCCCTCGTGGGCTGGATGCGGCGCGGCGCCTGATCCCGGGCGCCACCCCGCTGCTTCATCTTGCCGGACAAACTCCGGGGGAGTCCCGCAGGGACGGGGGCAGAGCCCCCTCGACCCCAACCGTCCCGCGAGACGCCGGCCTCACTCTTCCCAGTCGCCCGAGAACCCCTTCGGCACCATCAGGATGTCGCGGTTCACCGCATTGATGTCGGTGCGACCGCACAGCCCCATCGAGGTGTCGAGCTCCTTGTGGATCACCCGCAGCGCCTCCGAGACACCCTTCTCGCCCATGGCGCCCAGCCCGTAGATGTAGGCGCGGCCGATCCAGCAGCCCTTGGCGCCCATGGCCACGGCCTTGAGCACGTCCTGGCCCGAGCGCACGCCGCTGTCGAGATGCACCTCGATCCTGTCGCCCACCGCGTCCATGATCGGTCCCAGCGCCCGGATCGAGCTCAGCGCCCCGTCGAGCTGCCGCCCGCCGTGGTTCGACACCACGATGGCGTCCGCGCCCACGTTCAGCGCCTCGAGCGCGTCGCGCGGATCGAGGATGCCCTTGATGATGAGCGGGCCGTCCCACATCTTGCGGAACTCCCGGATGCGGTCCCAGTTCAGCGCCTGGTCGAAGCTCTCGGCGGTCCAGGTGCTGAGGCTCGAGGGGTCGTCCACCCCGGCCGCGTGACCCACGATGTTGCCGAAGAAACGCCGCTTGGTCTGCAGCATCTCCAGCCCCCAGGCCACGCGCCACGACATGTCGAGGATCGACCTCGCGGTCAGCTTGGGCGGGGCGGAGAGCCCGTTCTTGATGTCCTTGTGACGCTGCCCCAGCATCTGCAGGTCGACAGTGATCACCGCCGCCGAGCACTTGGCATCCTTCGCGCGGTCGAAGAGCCGCTGCATGAAGTCGTCGTCCTTGAGCGTGTAGACCTGCAGCCAGAACGGTTTCGAGGTGTGCTCGGCCACGTCTTCGATGGAGCAGATCGACATCGTCGAGAGCGTATAGGGCACGCCGAACGTCTCGGCGGCCTTCGCCGCGAGGATCTCGCCGTCCGCGTGCTGCATCCCGGTCAGGCCGACGGGGGCCAGCGCCACCGGCATCGCCACGTCCTGCCCGATCAGCTGCGTCGCGGTGCTGCGGCCGGTCATGTCGATGGCGACGCGCTGGCGCAGGTAGAGATCGTCGAAATCCGACGAGTTCTCGCGGAAGGTCTGTTCGGTCCAGCTTCCCGACTCGCAATAGTCGTAGAACATCCGCGGAACGCGCCGCTTGTAGATCCGCTTGAGGTCCTCGATTTCGGTGATCACGGGCATCGACGGCTTCCTTTCCCTCTCGAACCGGTCAGTTTTCCTTACCGCTTCAAGGGGGGCGGCGCAATCGCAGGTGGTTGCCATTTGCCGCGCTGCCGCCTTTAGTGCTGCAAAACCGGGTCGGGGGCAGCATGCAAGAAATTCTCTGGGGCGTCTTTGGCGGGTTCGTTGCCGCCATCGCCACGACGGCGGGCGCCGCTCCGGCGCTGGTCGGGCGCAAGATGACGCAGGCGACCTCCGACACCATGCTGGGCTTCGCGGCGGGGGTGATGCTCTCGGCGGCCTATTTCTCGCTGATCATCCCCGGCATCGAGGTGGCGGAAAGCCAGTACGGCTCGGTCTGGTCGCCTTCTGCCCTCGCCGCGGCGGGCATCGCCATCTTCGGTGCCATGAACCTCTACCTGCTGGCCTGGAACCTGCGACGCGTCGGGCGGTTCGTGGCCTCCGAGCGCGGCCAGTCGCTGGGCGCGAGCAATGCGCAGACCCAGATGATGGCCCTGCCGCTGGCGCTTGCCATGTCGGTTAACGTGGCCTTCATCCTCGGGCTCGTCTTCGTGCCGGGGCTCTGGTCGGTTGTCGAATTTCTCTTCCCCGTGGCGCTCGCCGTCTTCCTCGCCATCGGCGCGCTGGCGCTGCGGCAGCTGGGCGGGTTCCTCGGGCGCGTGATCGGCAGCGGCGGGGTCGACCGCGAGGCCCACAACTCCTTCGCCCCCCCCCCGCCCGCCCTCCCGCCCGCGATGG
>NZ_JAATOS010000276.1:0-5507 GCF_011806505.1 Salipiger sp. HF18
GGGACCGCTGCACGCCTGCGCCATCGCCCGCGAACTGGGCGTGCCGCGGGTGCTGGTGCCGGCGCGCCCGGGCATCACCAACGCGCTCGGCTGCATCGTGGCCGACCTGCGCCACGACTACGTGGCCACGGTCAACAAGCCGCTCGACGCCTGCGACATGGACGAGGTGCACGCGCTCTTCGCCCGGCAGGTGGCGGATGGCCGCGCCGCCATCGGCCGCGAGCGGGTCGAGATCGCCGAGGAGAAGATCACCCACTCGGTCGAGATGCGCTTCATCGGCCAGACCCACCTCCTGCGGGTGCCGCTGCCCGACGCCGCGCCTACGCGCGCGGATCTGCAGGCGCTCTTCGAAGAGGCCTATTTCAAGCGCTTCCAGGTCAAGCTCCCCGAGATCCGCCCGGCGCTCGTCAACGTCAACAGCTCGGTCATCGGCCGCCGCCCAGAGATCGACCTCGCGGCGCTGATCGACGGCTCCGGGCGCAAGCCGACGCTGGCCGAGGCGCAGACCGGCACGCGGCAGGTGTTCTTCGAAGACTGGACCGAAACCCCGGTCTACTGGCGCGACCACCTGCCGCTCGACGCCGACCTCGCGGGCCCGGCCATCGTCGAGCAAATGGACTGCACGCTGGTGCTCGAACCCGGCGACACCGCCACGCAGGACGCGGACGGCAACCTGGTCGTGACCGTGGGAGAGCGCGCATGATGCCCCCAGCCCCTCTCTGCCGCTGGCCTCACCCCGCCCCCTGGACCCCACGCGCGACAGGACCAAGCAACCCTCCGCAAGACCTCCAGGCAGGCCACCCGCCCGCCGTGGACCATCTCCGGCCAGGACAAGGGCAGGGCACCGCGCCCCGGTCTTCATCTTGCCAGATAAACTCCCGCCGGAGGCATCCGGCATCTCCGTCCTTGCAACGCCGGGAGGTCAGACCATGACGCTCGATCCCATCACCCTCACCGTCATCCAGTCCGGTCTGCAGCAGGTTTGCGACGAGATGGACCTGTCCTTCTCGCGGGCGGCCTTCTCGCCGGTGATCGCCGAGGCCAACGACCGCTCCGACGGCATCTACTCGGCCGAGGACGGCAGCCTGATCGCGCAGGGCTCGCAGGGCCTGCCGGTCTTCGTGGGCGTCATGCAGTATTCCACCGCCACGCTGATCAGGATGATCGAAGAGGGCAAGGTCGTCGCGCCGAAGCCGGGGGACATCTACATCGTCAACGACCCCTACCTCGGCGGCACCCACCTGATGGACGTGCGCTTCGCCATGCCGGTCTGGCGCAACGGCGAGACGCTCGAGCTCGAGCTCACGCCCAAGCGCACGGACGAGCCGCTTCCAGAGGGCGGCTACCACACGGTCTACCGCATCGGCATCGTCGGCGGGCTGGCCTTCGAGCCCGCGACGAGCATGGTGGGCCCCGTCGAGGCCTTCACCGGCGGCGTCGAGCGCACCTGGAGCATCATCACCGGCTCGCTCTCCGGGCTCTGGAACATGGTGATCGGCAACATCTCGTCGTGCAACCTGTCGGGCCCCATCGGCATCGCGCAGACCTCGGGCGCGATGGCAAGCCAGGGCGGGCAGAGCTTCATCACCTTCATCGCCGTGCTCTCGACCGCTGTGGGCCTTCTGAACCTGTTCCCGGTGCCGGTGCTCGACGGCGGGCACCTGGTGTTCCACGCCTGGGAAGCGGTCAGCGGCAAGCCTCCGTCGGACCGCGCGCTCAACGTGCTGATGTCGATCGGGCTGATCCTGATCCTGTCGCTGATGACCTTCGCGCTGACCAACGATCTCTTCTGCCCCTGACGGTGAGCGCAGGAAACCTCCGGCGCGCCACCACCAACTGGCGCGCCGGATCGCCCTAATTGGGCCATATTGGGATGGTAGAACGACGCCCGAACCATTCCCGCTGCGCGCGTCGCGGCCCAATGCGCAAAGAACCGGCGTCCGACAAATGCACACCCTTCAATCCGGCTATCGCGGCCTCGGCCTTCTTGTCACGATCAACTGGGATCGCCTGCTTTCGGTCGGCATGATCGTGGGTGCGTTGTATTTCGGCGCCTTCCTCGGATCGCTGTAGTCACAGCCGGTTTCGGCTTTTGACAAGCCTGCCCAATCCCTTTACTCACGTAAAAAAAATACGGCGGAGTGGATTGGCAGCATGACCAACGGGCAAACGGGAGCGCGCCTCCCGCGCCTTGCGCGCATTTTCAGGGGAACGGCATCTCTCGCGGCAATTTCCGTCGCGTTTTCAATGGCTTTCACGGCGCTTCCCGAGCAGGCCGTGGCGCAGACCTTCTCTTTCAACAACGTGTCGATCGAGGGCAACCAGCGGATCGAGCCCGGCACCATCCTGAGCTACGCCGGAATCGCGCGCGGCGCACCGGTGTCGGCCGCAGAGCTCAACGATGCCTACCAGCGCATCGTCGCCTCGGGCCTCTTCGAGACGGTCGAGATCCTGCCGCAGGGCAACACGCGGGTGATCCGCGTCGTGGAGTACCCGCCGTTCAACCGCACCGCCTTCGGGGGCAACCGCCGCATCAAGGACGAGGACCTCGCCGCGATCGTGCGCTCGCAGCCGCGCCGGGTCTACAGCCCGTCTATGGCCGAGCAGGACGCCCAGTCCATCGCCGACGCCTACACCCAGCAGGGCCGGATCTCGGCCCGCGTGACCCCGAAGCTCATCCGTCGCTCCGAGAACCGCGTCGATCTCGTCTACGAGATCTTCGAAGGCGGCGTGACCGAGATCGAGCGCATCGGTTTCGTCGGCAACCAGGCCTATTCGGACGGGCGCCTGCGCCGCGTGCTCGAGACCAAGCAGGCCGGCCTGCTGCGCGCGATCATCCGCAGCGATACCTACATCGAGGATCGCATCGCCTTCGACCGCCAGCTCCTGCAGGATTTCTACGCCTCGCGCGGCTACGTCGACTTCCGCATCACCGGGGTCAACTCCGAGCTCGCGCAGGAGCGTGACGCCTACTTCGTGACCTTCAACATCGAGGAAGGTCAGCAGTTCAACTTCGGCAACATCTCGGTCGAATCCGATCTGGCCGAGGTCAACGTGCCGCTGTTCCGCGACGCGCTCACGGTGAAGCCCGGCAAGGTCTATTCGCCCTCCGTGGTCGAGAACCAGATCGCCCGCCTCGAGCGGCTCGCGGTCGAGGAGGGGCTGCAGTTCGTGCGCATCGAGCCCCGCGTCACCCGCAACGAGCGCAACCTGACGCTCGACGTGAGCTTCCAGCTCACCCGCGGACCGCGCATCTTCGTCGAGCGCATCGATATCGAAGGCAACACCACCACGCTCGACCGCGTGATCCGGCGCCAGTTCGACACCGCCGAGGGTGACCCGTTCAACCCGCGCGCCATCCGCCAGTCCGCCGAACGCATCCGCGCGCTCGGCTACTTCTCGGACGCGCAGGTCGACGCTCGCGAAGGCAGCACGCCGCAGCAGGTCATCGTTGACGTGAACGTCACCGAGCAGCCCACCGGCTCCATCGGCTTCGGCGGGTCGTACTCGACCACCAGCGGCATCGGCGCGTCGATCTCGGTCGGCGAGACCCACTTCCTTGGCCGTGGCCAGGCGCTTTCGCTGGGCGTCAACACCGCGTCCTCGTCGTCGTCCTACAACTTCAACTTCGTCGAGCCGTACTTCCTTGGCCGCGATCTCGCCTTCGGCCTTGGTGCCAGCTACCGCGAGACCGACAACGAATACGCCGAGTTCGACACCCGCCGCGGCCAGTTCCGCCCGAGCTTCTCGTTCCCGATCTCGGAAAACGGCCGTCTGAGCCTGCGTTACACGCTGGGTTACTCGGACATCCGTAACACCGAAGACGGTGACGCCGGCCAGGTCATCCGCGCGGAAGAGGAAGACGGTGCGCGCTTTGACAGCAGCCTCGGCTACACCTTCAGCTACGACACCCGCCGCACCGGCCTGAACCCCAACGCGGGCGTCCTGCTCGAGTTCGGCCAGGATCTCGGCGGCGTCGGCGGCGACACCACGTTCATCAAGACCAACGTCCGCGCCATCGCGCAGACCCGTGTCTGGAATGAGGAAATCACGCTGCGGGCCTCGTTCGAGGGCGGCGCGCTGAACTACTCCAACGGCTCCAGCCGGGTGACTGACCGCTACCTGCTCAGCGACTCCACGCTGCGTGGCTTCGAGTACGGCGGCATCGGTCCTCGCGAATACAGCGCGGCCGACGATGTCGACGACTCTCTCGGCGGCGACTACTACGCCGTGGCCCGGTTCGAGGCGGAATTCCCGCTTGGCCTGCCGGAGGAATACGGCATCTCGGGCGGCCTGTTCTATGACATGGGCTCGGTCTGGGGGCTCGAGGACAGCACCGTCAACTCGACCACCAACGACGTGCTCTATCAGGACTTCTCGCTCCGCCATGTCGTCGGTTTCTCGATCCTGTGGGACAGCGCGCTCGGTCCGCTTCGGCTCGATTTCTCGAAGGCGCTGAAGAAAGAGAAGCGCGACAAGGAGCAGAACTTCAGCTTCACCATCTCGACCGACTTCTGAGATGGCGCGGGCGCTGCGGCAATCCGCTCTGGCGCTCGCCCTGGCCCTTGCCGGGGCGCCGCTTGCCGCGCAGGAGGCGACGCGCCCGGGCGTGGTGCAGAGCGTGATCCTGACGGTCGAGTTCGACCGGCTCTTCGGAGAAAGCGCCTACGGGCGCCGTGTCACCGCGGCGCTCGAGGAAGAGGGGGCTGCGATCTCTGCCGAGAACCGCCGCATCGAGGCGGCGCTCACCGATGAGGAACGCGCCCTCACCGAGAAGCGCGGCACCGTGCCGCCGACCGAATTCCGCGAACTGGCGGATGCCTTCGACCAGAAGGTGCAGGAGCTGCGCCGCGAGCAGGACGCCAAGGCGCGCTCGCTCGGCAACGTTTCCGATGAGCGGCGGCGCCAGTTCATGGCCGCCGCGCAGCCCGTCCTTGCGGATCTCATGAAGGAGGCAGGTGCTGCGGTGATCATCGACGAGCGCTCGGTGTTCCTGGCGGCGGACGTGATCGACATCACCGACACCGCCATCTCGCGCATCGACGAGGCGATCGGCGACGGCAGCGCCGAGGCACCGCAGGGCCAGCTCGGTACCCAGACTGACGTGCAGCCTGAGGCGCAGCCGGACTTCGTGCCCGAAGCGCAGTCGGACATCGTGCCCGAGGCGCAGCCGGACATCATGCCTGACACTCAACCCCAGACCCGGCCGGACAGTCAGCCCCAGCAGAGCGCCCCCGCGCAGGAGTAGGGCCGCGCTTGCCCCCCGGGGCTGCTGTTGCTACAGCGTTTCTTGAAAGACCTGAACGGTCCCTGCATCGCTTTCCGCCCGTTCCCTTCGGAAGATCCCGGCGGGACGTGGGTCCGGGGTTTCCCGGACCGGTCAAGGGACGACAGTCGGAAACGAAAGGCCCAAGATGACCGATACGCTGCTTTCCGCGGACATTCACCTTATCCAGCGGATCCTGCCGCACCGTTACCCGTTCCTGCTCGTGGACCGTGTCGTCGAC
>NZ_JAATOS010000277.1:0-5506 GCF_011806505.1 Salipiger sp. HF18
GCGCAGCAGGTCCAGTGCCGGGACGCGGCTCGCCTCGTCCTTTAGCCCCTCCGACAGATCCGTGACCTTGCTCCGGTAGTGCTCCGCCAGCTTCGGATGAAACCGCATCGCACCGCGCTCGGGGCAGGGGCCTGCAGCTTGCGGTCCAGCTCGGCCTTCTCCTCTTCCAGCGCCTGCAGCTTCTGCAGCAGCCCCGCTGTCCGAAACCCGTCGGCGATGGCGTCATAGAGGCCTGCGAGTTTGCGCTCCACCTCTTTGAGGGCCTTGCGGGTCTGCTCGTGCTTGATCCCCTCGTCGCGTCTCTGGACGTTTGCGGCTCTCGTGAACGCGGCCACGAACTCCGCGACGGCGTCTGGTTGCATGAGGCGATCCCGCAGCAGCCCGAGAGCGGCGTCTTCGAGCGTCGCGCGCTTGATCGATCACGTTGCGGAGCAGCTCTGCAGTTTGCGGGCATTGGAGCAGGCGAGGTAGTCCTTGCCCACCGCGGCAAAGCCGCCGCCGCAACAGCCGCAGGCAAGCTTGCCGGTGAGCAGGTGCTGGCTGCGCTTCTTCTCCCAGAACCGACTCTTTCGAATGCCCTGAACGGCGGGCGTGGCTTCGATCTCTTGCTGTCGCTGCTTCACCGCATCCCAGAGTGCATCGGTAACGATGCGCAGCTCGGGGACATCGTGGATCACCCAGTCCTGTTCCGGGTTGAGGCGCGACACGCGTTTGCCGGTCTCCGGGTCCTTCACGTAGCGGAGACGGTTCCAGATGAGGCGCCCGATATAGAGCTCATTGTTGATGATCCCCGTGCCGCGCTGACGGTGGCCGCGGATCGCACTGTCGCGCCAGGGCGTGCCCGCGGCCCGGAGATGCCGTCCGCATTGAGCCTCTGCGCGATCTTCTTGGGGGAATAGCCGTGCGACCTCCGTTTCATGATTGACGGGAAGCATGGCTTTCCCGTGGGGACGATTCAGCTCGATCTGCATGCGTGGGGTCGGGACTTTCGCTTGCCGCATCGCGCGGTCGATCAGAGATAGCAACTCGTCCCGGCAAACGACGTCCCGTTCGAAGCGCGACAGCCAGTACCGGACCGCATAGGAATTGCCGTCGCTTCCCAGCTCCTGGACGCGGACATCCGGTGCCGGTTCGCTCTGAATCAGGCGCGCTTCGCTCACCGCCTTCAGGATCATTTCCTTGGCGGCGTCCACGGGAACCTCATGCGCAAGCTTCAGAGACAGCTGCGCGCGATACTGTGGTTTCGGCGCGGAATAGTTGATGATGCGCCGGCGCGCGATCTGGCTATTCGGCAGGATCATGTAGGTCGAGTCCAGTGTCAGCAGCCGTTTCGTGCGCCAACCGATCTCGAACACCTTTCCTCGTGCGACCTGCTCGATATCGACCCAGTCCCCGATCCGGTAGGGTGCCTCGACGCCCAGTGCAATGCCGGAGAGCGTGTCGGCCAGGACGTTCCGGATTGCGAAACCCAGCACCGCGACTATCAAGATCGATCCCGCCAGCGCGCCAGGGAGACCTTGTTCCAGCAGGAGCGCGGCAGAGGCAACGATGGCGGCGAAGAACAGCAGAACCGCCAGGAGATCCTGAAACAGGCGCAGGTATGGGCGCTTGTTGCGTTTCCGGCGATCTGCGAACAGGCCGAACAGCCGGCTACCGAGCCAGGCCGCGGCAAGGCAGCCGACAACGCCGCCAGGCAAGCGGAGGGAGATTTCAACCCACCGCTCCACATCCTGGTCGAAGATTACCAGACCGGCGGCGACAAGAAGCAGGACCGAAGGCCAGATCAGCCGACGGAGAGGCAAGAGTAGTCTCATGTTAGCAGCCCGGTTGCTGGTGCCGCGATGGTCGACGAGACCTGCACTGGAGGCAGGTCACGGCGGCGCCGGCATGTCGCTCGACGGCAGAGCCACAACGACGACAGGAAATTCGGATAATGGGGGTATTGCCCCCGAGAATGTGCCGACAGCTGGGACAGCGATGAGCGGCTGCGCGGGGAAGCGATGCCTTGCAGGACGGGCAGGCAAGCGGAAGGTGAAGATTCATGAGACCCTCTTTCAACGGGAAGGAAAGACGCCGAAGCGGCGATTGCCGATATCCCGGAAGGAGCGTCGTGGCTTCGTCAGCGCATCAAGCGGCTCCTTCCGGGTAGAACATGGGCTTCGGCAGGGCCCCGGGAATGTCGGTTCATTGTACCTCCAGGCCTTCGGGGACATCTTGGGTCGCGACGTGGAGCACGGTCAGAACCCGCCGCTCTCCGTCCCTGGTATCCCAGTGGAGCGATGCGCCCTCTGCCAGTCCGATCAGGGCAACACCGATCGGTGTGAGGATCGAGATCCGGCCGCGTGCGATGTCGGCGTCCTCGGGAAAGACTGGCGTTACCGTCTTTTCCTGGCCATTCGACTCATCCCGATAGGTGACCGCGCGACCGATGGCCACAACGTTCTGCGGGAGTTTCGCTGCCGGAACGATACGGGCCCGCCCGATTTCGCCGAGCAGCCTGTCGGCGAGGTCCGGATTGCGCTCGATCGCGCCCTCGGCAAGTGCCTCGAGCCTGCCCAGGGAGTCAGCGCTTATGACGACCCTGGGCCGTCGGCCGGTGCCGCGAGAGGCAGAGCGTTGTTTGTTCATAGTAGTTTCCTTTCAATCTACTTGTGGTGTGAGTGAATTACGGGTGCCAAAGCCCCCGACCCGCCAGAGACGGATCAATCCATCAGGCCGCGGCTTGATCCGGCGACGGGCGCACATCCAGGACGACGACGACTTCGATCTGACCGTCGTCCCGCAGGAGCGGAACCTTCTGCAGCTTTCGCATTCCGATCAGGGTGGCTCCAAGCAATGACGCAACGAGGATATGTCCCGGGACCGGCGCGGGGTTCATGGAAAGCAGGCCGCTGCGAGCGCCTTCACCGCTGATCATGTAGGTGACATGGGATCCCGCCACGACGAGATCAGGCGAGGCCGGCTCGGGAGTTCCGCGCGAGATCCGCAGCTTGTGACGCAGCAGCCCATTCAGAAGAGGGGGATTTGGCGAATTCCTGGTTCCGCGATGGCGGAGCAGGCGTTCGATGCCGAGCCGGTCGTCGACAGTGAGGAGAAAGCCGCTCCCGACAGCGGAGCGTTCGAAGAGCGATCGAAAGTCACTGCCGGCAGGCAGGTGGGGGATCCTGGTAATGGTCATGATGTGTCTCCCGGAGCGGTGAAGCCCGCGTTCTCAGATGCAAGGATGTGAGAAAGCCCCGGGTGGTCGAAGACGCGCTTATGCGCAGACCGCCCGGGGACCCGGGCGGTTCAGAAGCAGAAACCGGAAAAGGTTCTCGTGCGTGACCATGAGAAGACCTTAGTCTTTGGGCACACCCTGTCAATCTTGCAGACCGGGCCGGTTCTGGAACGGACATGGATGCACAGATCTCGAGAAGGTGAAGACGGCGAATTGATGACGAGGTCCACGAGGCGGACTTCGACGTCAGGTGGTTACCGACGGCGCATCTCGAAGAATGAGCCACGTCGAGCTTCCTGGATCGGCCGGCGATGTGCCAGCGGGATGATGTTTGCCGATGTCGTGCGACCACCATCGTCTTCCCACCGCACCAGGCATTTGGCGCTCGGCTCAGCGACCGACCTCTCCATGTCACTTGGCCGGAAAAGCTCCGGAAACAGTTCTTCGAAATCTGCCTTGCAAACCATCATTTTGTCACTCCTTTCCAGCGCTCCATAGGGAGCCACTACACGGTGAAGGCTGCGCACCACTGAAGTCAGTGGCGCGCATTCTCGGGAATTGGCCCGGCTATGCCGTTCGGCCGCGCCACCGCGCATCAATTTGCACATCCGAAGAAACTGGACGCATGCTCAGTTCGCGATCCGTGAGACCATTGACGACGCGCGGGATATCACTTCGATCAATCCCGATGTCGCGCAGCAGGCGATCGTCCATGCCTCGAAGATTTTTGATCATCTTACGGCGTTGCCATTGGAGAAATGTGGTCCGGAGCCAACGTCGAAACGCTCCGGGCTTGCGGTTGCGCTGTCTGGCCGTTCGAGGGGGTGGGAAGTGAGGGGTTTTGGATTTGGAGACGTGGGGGTGCATGTCATGCTCCATGACGAAGAAACTGAACCGAGACGCACGCACCACGTCAGCCGGGCGACCCGCACAGGCGTGATCTTTCGGCCAGATTGGCGCGTTTGCCACTTCGACTGATCTGTAAGAGATCGAGAAGACCCCGAGGCGCGGACCGGCAAGCGGCCTGATCCCGCCCGGGGCTACCGGCGGTTCCGGGTGTTTCCCGCGGTGAGCAGGGACCTCGTATGGAGACGGGAAAAGGGCATGACTGGGAGATCGGCAATTCGCATGGGTATATCAAGCGCACGGCGTGGCCTGCGACTTTCTGGCACTGACGCCATCAGAGGCGGACGAAGCTCATGGATGATGCCCCGCCAAAGGAGATGGCTGACCACGGTCTCATTGTCGCGCAGCAGTGAGGACCAGATACTATAGTGTTGTCACTTCGCCGCACCACGGCCGTGACGGTTGACAGAATCCATTTGTTGCATAGCTTACTTGCATGGTTACGAACGAAAGCCTCTTCCGGTTTCTGCTTCTGAACCGCCTCCCTGCCCGGGCGGCGAGCGCGTAACCGCGTTCACGGCCACCCGGGGATTTCTCGAACATTTTGATAGAGACATTGGGTCTGCTGAGATCAGCCCCTGGGAGACAACCATGACCAACGCACAACATGTGCGGGTGCCGAATAGCTTTGCTTACGACACCACGCCAGAAAAACACCTCAATGGTGTAGAATTCTATCTTCGGCCTTCTGACCGCGCCGACATCGAGTGGCTGCTTTCCCGAGATGACCCCGCGGCACGGAATATGCCGCGTCTTGTAGAAGGGATCCTGCGCTACAAGATGCGGACGGCCGGGAAAGCGGCTGGCAAAGGCATCGACCAAATCGCATTGCCTATGAAACGCATCACATATGCTGAAAACAATGGCCCTGTACAAAAGGGCATTTTGACAATGAGCATAGTAGAACGGCCGGGCCGCATTCCGGTGGGGTCCTTGCTCGGCGCAACACTCTTGGGCATGTCAAGACACCAAGAAGAGCCCCTGAAGAAAGAAGACGGTCGCACCGTCATTGTCGGCATTTTGAAGATCGAAACAGTGGAACCGGTCTAACGCGTCGAGTAGCAGGCCGATCTGCGGCAAGGAATCGCGTGTGACTTGCCGTCTCGGTTAATCTGCGCCGACGTAGCGCCGCCATCGCCGTGTCAGGCAGGTTCCGGTGCGGGGAGGGCGACATCAGCAACGGTCGAGCGGTTGAGGTTCTCGATAAAGGCCATCTCGGCCACTCGAAGCCGGGTCTTCAGGCGACAGCATCCGTCGATCGTGCAGTCCCCACCGTTGGGTTGAAAGCACTCGACAAGGGCTTGGCCCGATAGTGCCCCGCGGCGTGGTGTAGGAAGCCGCGAGCGTCGCTGATCGCGAGGCTGGCGGTCATCGTCGATCTTC
>NZ_JAATOS010000278.1:0-5498 GCF_011806505.1 Salipiger sp. HF18
CAGGACAGCCTCGACACCCACGGCTGATCCTTCATCTTGCCGGATAAACTCCCGCCGGAGGCATTGGTACACAGCCCACACGCCTGACCGCGATCAGACGCGTCACGCCGCCACGGCCGCCGCGACGACGGGCAGAGCCCGGCGGTGCAAAAACCAGAGCGGGGCCGAATGGCCCCGCTCCGCATCATGAAAGGTCGACGGTCTCAGACGCCCGACTTGACGATGGCCTCGGCCAGCAGCGGCACCGTGGTCTTGTTGAGACCCGCGATGTTCAGGCGCGAGTCGCCCACCATGTAGATGCCGTGGTCGCGGCGCAGGGTCTCGACCTGCTCGGGGCTGGCGCCGAGGCGCGAGAACATGCCCCGGTGCTGCGCGATGAAGTCGAAGCGGTCCGAGTTGGTCAGCCGCTTCAGCTCGTCCGCCAGTTGCTGCCGCAGCCCCAGCATCGAGTTCCGCACCTCCTCGAGCTCCGCCGCCCAGTCGGCGCGCAGCTCGGGGGTGGTCAGAACCATGGTCACCAGTCGCGCACCGTGATCCGGCGGGAAGGAATAGTTCTGCCGGTTCAGGTAATTCAGCGTGCCCTGGTTGAGCTTGCTGCGCGAGCTGTCCTTCGACACGGTCATCAGCAGGCCGGTGCGCTCGCGGTAGATGCCGAAGTTCTTCGAGCAGGACGCCGCGATGATCACCTCGGGCATCTTCTCGGCCACCATGCGCACGCCGATGGCGTCCTCGTCGAGCCCGTCGCCGAAGCCCTGGTAGGCGATGTCGATCATCGGCACCGCTTCCTTGTCGAGCAGCAGCTCGATCACGGCCTTCCACTGCGCCTGCGTCAGGTTGGCGCCGGTCGGATTGTGGCAGCAACCGTGCAGCAGCACCACGTCGCCCGGCATCACCGCAGTGAGATCCGCGATCATGTGCACGAAGTCGACGCCGCGGGTCGCGCTGTCGAAATAGCGGTAGGGGGTGAACTCCATCCCCATGTGCTTGAGGATCGACAGGTGGTTCGGCCAGGTCGGATCCGAGACCCACACCTTGGCCTTGGGGTTCGCCATCTTCACGAGGTCGAAGCCCTGGCGCACCGCGCCGGTGCCGCCTGGGGTCGCCGCCGCCGAGACGCAGCCGCGCGGGACGGAATCGCCCAGCACCAGCGACACCATCGCGTCGGCAAAGCCCGGATCACCGGCCAGCCCGGTGTAGGACTTGGTGGTTTCGGTCTCCCACAGGGTCTTCTCGGCGGCCTTGATGGCGCGCATCACCGGGGTGTTGCCGCTGGCGTCCTTGTAGACGCCGACGCCGAGGTCGATCTTCTGCTCGCGCGGATCCTCGCGGTACATCTGCATGAGCTGGAGGATCTTGTCTGCGGGTTGTTCCTTGAGGGTCTCGAACATCAGTTCTCTCCGGTGGCGACGGGCAGGGTGGGGAACTGTCCCCACTCGGTCCAGGATCCGTCATACAGGGAATGGTCGTCCTTGCCGATGCGGGTCAGGGCAAGGTTGATGATGGCAGCGGTCACGCCGGAACCGCAGGAGGTGATCACCGGCTTGCCGAGGTCCACGCCCGCGGCCTCGAACGTGGCGCGCAGGGCGTCCGGCGACTTCATCGTGCCGTCGGCCTCCTGCAGGGTCTTGTACGGGACGTTCTTCGCTCCCGGGATGTGGCCCGCGCGCAGGCCCGGGCGCGGCTCGGGCGCGTCGCCGCGGAACCGCTCGGCGGCACGGGCGTCGAGGATCTCGGTGTCCTTCAGCTTGGCGGCGGCCGAGACCTGCGTCACGTCCATCACCATCTGGTTCTGGCGGCGCACGGTCATGTGGCGGTCGCGGATCACCGGCGGCATGTCCTCGGTCTCGCGCCCCTCGGCCTGCCATTTCGGGAAGCCGCCGTCGAGCACCGCGATGTCGTCCTGCCCCATCAGCTTGAAGAGCCACCAGACGCGCGCTGCGGAAAAGATGCCCTGGCTGTCGTAGACCACGATCTGGTGGCCGTCGCCGACCCCGAGCGCGCGCATCCGCGACATGAACTTCTCGACCGGCGGCACCATGTGCGGCAGCTCGGAGCGGTTGTCGCTGACGTCGTCGACGTCGAAGAACCGTGCACCCGGGATATGCGCGGCCTCGTATTCGGCCTTGGCGTCCCGGTCGGAGCCGGGCAGGAACCAGCTCGCGTCGAGCACCCGAAGGTCGGGATCCTTGAGATGCTTCGCCAGCCAGTCGGTCGAGACAAGCGTCTTGGGGTCTTCGTGCATCGTGCGGAGTCCTCCCGGGGGCAGTCGGTCGGGTGTTTTCCTAAGCGCTGGGGGGCTTGGGTGCAAGGGGAGGGTGGGGCGCGGGGCGCCGCCGCCCCGCAACTTTGGGCCCGTGGCGCGCCCTGCCGCCCCGGTTTCCTCCCCCGGTCGGGTCGCCGGGCGTGGCTCAGGGCTTCGCTGCGTCCGCCTCGGCGAGCGCCGCGAGGGTGTCGCGCGCCTCGGTGATCTCCGGCAGTTCCGTCCCGCCCGCCAGCGACACCGCGGTGTCGAAGGCCGAGCGGGCGTCCTGTTCGCGCCCGAGCCCGGCGTAGGCCAGAGCGAGATGGGCCTGCACCACCGGCTCGGAGGGCAGCCCCGCGGCGGCCTGCGACAGGTACTCCACCGCGGTCTCGTAGTTGCCCTGCCGGTACTCGATCCAGCCATAGGTGTCCTGGAAGGCCGGGATATTGCTGCCGCGCAGGCGCTTGGCGATGGTCGAGGCGCGCTCGAGGCTTTCCGGCGTGCCGCCATGGGCGGTGAGCAGGCTGGCGAGGTTGTTGGCGACGTAGATGTTGCCGCTGTCCTGCGCGTAGAGCTCTTCGAGCGCCGCGATCGAGGCGTCGAACTGGCCGTCACGCTCGAGCATGTTGGCGCGGAGCCCCATGAGGTTGACCGCGCCGGGCATCCGCTCGATCGCCGCCGCCAGCAGTGTCGCGGCCTCGGCGTGGCGGCCCGAGGCGCTCAGGATCGACGCCAGTTTGCGCACGGCGGTCTCGTTCTCGGGGGCGTCGGCGATCAGGTCGCGGTAGCCGCGTTCGGCAAGTTCCGTCCGGCCCATGAGCGCGTTCAGGTCCGCATCCAGCAGCCGCAGGTCCGGAACGTCGGGCGAGCGCGCCAGCACCTCGTCGAGATAGGCGCGCGCCTCGTCGACCTCGCCGTCGCGGAGGTGGGTCTGCACGATCAGGATCACCGAGCGCACGGCCTCGGGGTCGGCCGCGGAAACCTCGCCGTCCACCTTGGCCTCGAGCATCGCGAGGCTGTCGGCGGTCCGGTTCTGGCCCTGCATGATCGCGGCCTGCAGGGGCAGGGCGGCCTGGCGTGCCTCTTCGGTGTCGATGGCCTGAAGAGCGTCGAGTGCGGCCCGCGCCTCGCGCCACGACTGGTCGCCGAGGTAGAGGTTGGAGAGCAGCAGCAGCGCGTCGAGGTTGCCCGGGTCGCGCCGGCGCAGGTCCTCGAGCATCGCGGTCGCCTTCTCGCTCTGGCCGTCGCCGACCAGGTAGCGCGCGTAGCGCAGGGTCTCGGCGGGGGCGGCGTTCGAGGCCTCGTAGGCCATGGCGAGACGGTCGCCCATCAGAAGGGCCTCGCCGTTGCGCTCGTGGGCGCGCGCCATCTCGGTCAGCGCATCGGCGTCCTGCGGGTTCTGCCCGAGCGCGGTGCGCAGGGCGAGGATCGCCTCCTGCGGCTGGTCCGCGTCGATCAGCCAGCGCGCCTGCAGCTTCAGGGCCTCGGCATTGGCGGCGTCGGCCTTCAGCACCCCGTCCACCAGCGTGCGCGCCTCGGCCTCGTCGCCGCTGTGCAGGAGCATCTTCGCAAGCGTCACACGGTGCTCGCGGGTCTGCGCGCTTTCCTCGGCACCGTCGAGCGCGGCGCGCATCCCTTTGATGCCGTCCTCGGTCTGCCCGGCCTCGAACGCCATCGAGGCGACCATGGCGGCGTAGAAACGCCCGAGCTCGGTGTCCTGGTTGGCGGCCTGCAGGCGCTCCAGCTCGGCGCGCGCGGCCTCGGGGCCTTGGGTGGCCAGCAGGAAGCGGACGACCTTGACGTGACCGTCGCTTTCGCCGGTGTCGACACCAGCCTGGGTGCGCAGCAGCGTTTCGGCCTCGGGGTAGTTCCCCTCCATCACGTGCCAGCTGATCAGTGCCTGCCGCAGCTCGCCGTTGTCGGGGTAGAGCCCGACCATGCGCTGCAGCTGCGCGCCGGTGGCCTCGGTCTGGCCGGTCTGGGTGAGGATGCGCAGCTTCAGCAGGTTGAGGTCCTCGGCCTCGGGGTCCACCTCGAGCGCGGCGTCGATGGTCGGCAGCGCGATGGACGGATCCTTGGCAGAGGCTTGGTTGTCGATGACGATGCGCAGCAGGATGTCGCTTTGCGGGGTGCCCTCGGCGCGCTGAGCGTCGGTCAGCTCCTGCGCTTCGGCAGCGACCCGGGCGCGTTTGGCGTCATCGCGCTTCAGCGCGGCAGCGTCGTAGTCCAGCGCCAGCAGGATCGCATGGGTCCGTGCATCGTCGAGCGGTCCGTTCCGGAGCGCCTCACCCTGTCGCCGGGCCTCCTGCCAGTTGCCGGTGCGGATCGACATTTCGGCGAGCGTCACGCGCACGTCCATGGCATCGGGGTTGCGTTCGACCAGCGCCATGTAGGAGCCGAAGGCCTCGCGCATGTGGCCCTGATCCCGCATGATGTCTGCATAAGCCCGGAGCGCGTCCTCGTGGTGTTTCTCGTACCGGAAGACATTGAGGAACTCGACCAGCGCGCGGTCTTCGTCGTTCTGTTCGAGGAAGGACATGCCGGAGCGGAAATGGATCTCGGCCTTTTCCTCGGCGCTCTTGCAGCCGGTAAGAAGCAGGCCCCCGCATAGCAAAAGGGCGACAATACGACTCGGGCGAACGCGTTCGATGCAAAACGTCATGCTAGCTAATCACTATGTTAGAAAGAGGTAATTGGGCGGCAAATAATCTAATTCGATAATATATCGCGGTCGTCTGAAAATGGGCAGTACCGATTTTGTGCCAGACGGTCACATCCGGGTGTTTGGCGATCTCACAGGGGCGGTCCGAGGGGCCATATGGCGTCCGCGGTGTCTTGGCCTTCCGGGCAGGGGAAACGGTCCTTCGCGGGGGAGTTGATGCTGGCGGGCGGGCTCATTCCGGAACGTAGGTCGGCAGGCGCGGCAGGAGCTGCGCCATGAAGCGCTGCAGCCGTTGGTCGGCATCCGCCTCGGTCTCGTCGCGGGAGATGGGCGTCACGAAGCGGACCAGTGCGCCGTCGGTGCGGCCGGTGGTCAGGCTGTCCCAGACCACGTCCGCCTTGGCAAGGTAGTCGTTGGTGAACCGGGTGCCGCGCTGCTCGAACCAGTAGTAGACCAGCTGCCGCGACAGCCCCTTCTCGATGATCGCCCGGTTGAGCGGGAAGGTACCGTAGACGGTGCCCGGGACACTCACCTCGGTGGCGCCGAAGGAGAACATCTCCCAGCCACCCACGGGCAGGCAGACCTCGGGCGAGT
>NZ_JAATOS010000279.1:0-5475 GCF_011806505.1 Salipiger sp. HF18
TGTCCACGTCGGTCAGCACGATCCGCGCCAGCGCGTCGGACTGCACCAGCAACCGCACGTCGCCGAAGCGGAAATCGAGCCCCGGCACCGCCTCGTTCAGCCGCGCCTCGATGCGCGCGCGCAACCAGTCCGGGGCCGACAGCGGCCGCCCGATCAGCGCCAGCACGCTCGCCCCCACGAGCAGCGCGAGCACGCTCAGCACCGCAAAGACCCCGCCCGCCAGACGGCGCTTTCGCCCGCGGCGTCGCGGCACCGGCCGGTCCGTCGCGCTTTCCGTGCTCTCCTCGCTCACCGTTTGCCGGCCTCTTGCTTTGCTTTGTCGTTCCGGCGTTCTACACCGTCTCACGGCATTTGAGAAACCAAAGAGCGGAGCGCAGCATGAGCGACATGGCCCCAGACTTCACCCTGCCCTCGACCACGGGCGAGGTCATCACCCTTTCGGCACTGCGCCCGGCACCGGTCGTGCTGTTCTTCTACCCGCGCGACGACACCTCGGGCTGCACCGTCGAGAACCTCGATTTCACCGCGCTTCTGCCCGAGTTCGAGGCCGCGGGCGTGAAGGTCTTCGGCATCTCCAAGGACAGCATGGCGAGCCACGAGAAGTTCATGGCGAAAAAGTCGCTGACCGTGCCTCTGCTCTCGGACGAGACCGACACCGTGTGCGAGGCCTACGGCGTCTGGAAGGAAAAGAAGATGTACGGCAAGACCTTCATGGGGATCGAGCGCAGCACCTTCCTGATCGACGGCGACGGCCGGATCGCGAAGGAATGGCGCAAGGTGAAGGTGCCCGACCACGCGGCCGAGGTGCTCGCGGCCGCCAAGGCGCTCTGAGCGCCACCTATGGCCGGACACGGGAACGGGGACAGCCCGATGATGACACTGAGCGAAATGGCGGTGGACGTTCTGACCACCGCCGACGGGCGCGACAAGACCGCGAAGTCGCACGCCCATGCCGCCGCGTGGCGCGCCTCGCGCGCCGCCGGGACCCCGATCCCCCTGGGTAGCGCCACGCCGCCGCTGCGCCCCTCGCGCCCCGACCGGCCCGAGCTTCTCGACCCGCGCAACGTGCCCAAGCGCAAGCCCGGCTCGCCCGCCGGGCGCATCGCGCTGCTGCACGCGGTGGCGCATATCGAGCTCAACGCAGTGGACCTGCACTGGGATATCATCGCGCGCTTCACCGACGTGCCCTTCCCGCCCGGATTCTATGATGACTGGGTCCGAGCCGCAGACGAAGAATCAAAGCATTTCAACCTGATGTGCGACTGTCTTGAGGAACTGGGCAGCCATTACGGCGCGCTCCCCGCCCATGCCGGGATGTGGCGCGCGGCCGAGGACACGGTGGACGACCTTATGGGCCGGCTCGCGGTGGTGCCCATGGTGCTCGAGGCGCGCGGGCTCGACGTGACGCCGGGCATGATCACGCTTTTCCGCAAGGCGGGCGTCGACAGCGCTGTGGCCGCGCTCGAGACCATCTACGCCGAGGAAGTGGGCCACGTGGCCTATGGCTCGAAGTGGTTCAACTTCCTCTGCGGACGCCACGAGCTCGACCCGCGCGACGTCTTCCACGACCTCGTGCGCACCTACTTCCACGGCGCCCTAAAGCCGCCGTTCAACGAGGAGAAGCGCGCCGAGGCCGGGCTGCCCCCGGACTTTTACTGGCCGCTTGCCGAAGAAGTCGGCAGGGGCTGACGCAGGGACCGCCTGCGAACCCATTGGCATCGGCGGTTTTTCGCCATTTCAGCGTGGAATCGCCGGGCCGGGCCACTCGTTCGCCCAAAAACGTTGCTTGATCGACAATTGCTGGGGTAAGCCCCATCGCAGGACGCCGGATATAGGGGAGCCGAGCGTCACAAATGGGATGGGAACAAGGGACAATCAGTTGAGAACGCGTCTCGCGATCAGAACCCATGCGCTCATGGAGCGCGTCTTTCCGGAACGTCGGCTGTTTCTGAAATCGGATACCGACACACGCTTCATCCGGCTCCGCTCGGAAACGCAGCTCGTAGCCTTCCTTGGCGGCGCCCTGCTGGTGGCCTGGGCGATCGTCGCCACGGCCATCCTGCTGATGGACAGCATCAGCGCCGGCAACTACCGCGAGCAGGCACAGCGTGACCAGATCAGCTACCAGCGCCGGCTCAACGAGCTCTCCGCCGAACGCGACTCCCGCGCGGCCGAGGCCCTGGCGGCGCAGGAACGCTTCAACACCGCGCTGGCGCAGGTGTCGTCGATGCAGTCCCGGCTGCTCGACAGCGAGACCCGCCGCCGTGAACTGGAGACCGGCATCGACGTCATCCAGACCACCCTGCGCGACACCATGAAGGAACGCGAGGACGTGGGCGACCGCCTCGCAGCGCTTCAGGGCCAGATCGAGGGCGGTTCCACCGCCGCGGTCAACGGCGAGGGCGACGGCACGCTCGACCTGCTGGCAGCCGCCCTTGCCCGCACCGCCGAAGAGCGTGACCAGGTCGTCGCCAACGCTCAGGACGCGCTCGTCCGCGCCGACGAGATGGCGACCGAGATGCGCCTAATGGAAGAGAACAACGACCGCATCTTCCGCCAGCTGGAAGAGGCGATGACCGTCTCGGTCAAGCCGCTCGACAAGATGTTCAGCGCCGCCGGCATGGACCCCGACCGCATCATCAAAGAGGTGCGCAAGGGCTACTCGGGCCAGGGCGGTCCGCTCACCCCGATCACCTTCTCGACCCGTGGCGAGGAGCCCTCGATCGACACCGAGCGCGCCAACCGCATCCTCAACGAGATGGACAAGCTGAACCTCTATCGGATCGCCGCCGAGAAGGCCCCCTTCGCGGTGCCGCTCAAGGACGCGTTCCGCTTCACCTCGGGCTTCGGGCGCCGCTGGGGCCGGATGCACGAAGGCACCGATTTCGCCGCCGCCCACGGCACCCCGATCTATGCCACCGCCGACGGCGTGGTGACCCATGCGGGCTGGATGTCTGGCTACGGGCGGCTGGTGAAAATTCAGCATGAGTTCGGAATTGAGACACGTTATGCGCACATGTCCAAAATCCGTGTGAAGGTCGGCCAAAGGGTCTCGCGCGGGGATCAGGTTGGTGATATGGGAAATACCGGACGGTCGACCGGAACGCATCTTCACTATGAAGTTCGCGTCGGAGGTAAGGCTGTAAATCCCATGACCTACATCAAGGCTGCAAACGATGTTTTCTAAGAGCAAGATCAACGAGCCCGGACCCAAGGCCGAGGACAGCGCACCGAAGGCTTCTGCGGAGGCGCCGCGCCAGCCGTCCACGGACTTCAAGCCGTCGGCACCGCCCAAGGCCAAGCCCCCGGCGTCGGTCCTGTCCAGCGATCTGCACATCACCGGCAACCTGAAGACCACTGGCGACATCCAGGTGGAAGGCACCGTCGAAGGTGACATCCGCGCCCACCTGCTGACCGTCGGCGAAACCGCCACGATCAAGGGCGAAGTGGTTGCTGACGACGTGGTGATCAACGGCCGCATCGTGGGCCGCGTGCGCGGTCTGAAGGTGCGCCTCACCGCCACCGCCCGTGTCGAGGGCGACATCATCCACAAAACCATCGCGATCGAGAGCGGTGCCCATTTCGAAGGCTCCGTGCAGCGCCAGGACGATCCGCTGTCCGCGCGCGGCAAGGGTGCCGCGGCTCCGCAGCCGACGCCGGCCGCAGCCTCCGGCGACGCCGTCTGAGCCAGCCTCCTTCGACACGATACACGAAACGCCGGGCCCCTCGCCCGGCGTTTTCGATTCCGGCGCTTGGGCGCGGGGCCCGGCGTCGGCCCTTCGGGAAAACTCCCTGACGTCACAAAACCATCATCGCTCCGTCGCAGCGGTTTAACGCGCGGCAGGCATCCGTCGCGGCAGCACTGCACACCTGTGCAGCGCCAGCCGGAAAGGACGCGACGTGAGCGACATCACCATCGACGCACTGGACAAGAGCTTCGGACGGACCAGGGTCCTGCACGAGGTGTCGCTCGCCATCTCGTCGGGGGAATTCATCGCCGTGCTTGGCCCATCTGGCTGTGGCAAGACCACGCTGCTGCGCTGCCTCGCGGGCTTCGAGCGGCTCGATGCCGGCAGCATCGCCATCGGTGGCGAGACCGTCTCATCGCCCCGTGGCCACGTCCCGCCCGAGCGCCGCGGCGTCGGCGTGGTGTTCCAGAACTACGCGCTCTGGCCCCACATGACCGTGGCCCGCAACGTCGCCTACGGCCTGAAGATCTCGGGCATGGCGAAGCCCGCGCGCGACGCCCGCGTGGCCGAGGTTCTCGGTCTCGTCGAGCTCGGCGATCTCGCCGACCGCCGCCCTGCCGATCTCTCGGGCGGCCAGCGCCAGCGCGTGGCACTTGCCCGCTGCCTCGCCATGGAAAGCCGCGTGGTGCTGCTCGACGAGCCGCTGGCCAACCTCGACGTGCATCTGCGCGGCACGCTCGAGGAAGAGTTCGCCCGCTTCCACGCGCGCTCCGGCGCCACCATGTTCTACATCACCCATGATCAGGCGGAGGCGCTGGCGCTCGCCACCCGCGTCGCGGTGATGGACCGTGGCCGCATCCTGCAGTTCGCCCCGCCCGAGCAGCTTTTCCGCGAACCCGCCTGCGAGACCGTGGCGGGCTTCATCGGCGAGGGCCGCGTCATCGCCGCCTCGGATCTCGCGCCCACCGGCGACGGCCGCGCCCATGCCAGCGTTCTGGGCCATCCCGCAGCACTGCGCTGTGCCCGCGGCGAGCGCCCGCGCCCGCGCGCCCGGGTCTCGTTCCATCCCGGCGACCTGCACATGGTCCCCGGCGCCCAGGGCATCGCGGCGAACGTCCTGCGCGCCACCTACCGCGGTGCCTACCTGCGCACCGAGGTCATGGCCGGCCCCGCCGGCGACGTGCCCCTCACGCTCAACATCCCCGCCCCCCTCACCCCCCCCCCCCCCGCCTCTCTCACGCAGGGGCAGCGGATCACCATCGCCCTGCGCGACGGCTGGGTCCTGCCGGACCGGGCCGCTTCCTGATCCTTCCTCCTCCAAAGCCTCAAAGGACCCTCCCATGACCCGCCTGACCCTGACGCTTGCCGCATCGCTGCTCGCCAGCACAGCCTATGCCGAGACTACAATCACGCTCTACACCAGCCAGGCCCCCGAGCAGGCGCAGCAGACCGTCGACGCCTTCGAGGCCGCCCACCCCGACATCAAGGTCGAGTGGACCCGCAACGGCACCTCGGCGCTGATGAACGTGCTGCGCGCCGAGATCGAGGCCGGGCAGGTCCAGCCCGACGTGCTGCTCGTGGCCGACGTCATCAACCTTGGCGAGCTCAAGGCCGGCGGCCACCTGATGGCCTACCCCGAGGCCCCGGTCAGCGCCTATGACGCCGCCACCTACGACCCCGACATGACCTTCTTCGGCACCAAGGCGCTGACCACCGGCATCGCCTACAACACCGACATCGCCGAGCCGGTCACCAGGTGGATGGATCTCATCAAGGAAGAGAACCG
>NZ_JAATOS010000280.1:0-5466 GCF_011806505.1 Salipiger sp. HF18
ATACTCGACGAAGCCGCCCCCGACGCGGCGGATGCTGTCGCCGTTCACGAGGGGGAGAGAGGTAACAAGCACCTCCGGGCGCCCCGCGCCCAACCGGTCCTCGCGCTGGTAGATGAAGAGCCTGTGGTCCGGGCTCACCACGAGATCGCCCGCGTTGTTGAGCGCGTCCGCCCGGATCAGGACCGGGGCGAAAGCGCCGACCGCGCGTACCGTGTGCTGGCCGATCCAGCGCAGCGGCTGCGGGCCGTCGTCGCGGGTCAGCACGCGGTCGCCCACGGCCAGATCCTCGACCCGCCGCTGCTCGCCCGAGGCCAGCGTGATCATCGTGCCGCGGGTGAAGGAGACGCAGGCCGCCTGCGCGAATTTCTGCAGCGCGCCGTCGCGGCTTATCCCCACCAGGGCGTAGTCCTGCCGGGCGGTCATCTCGCCCAGCGGCAGGAAGAACAGGTCGGCGATGTTGCCCTCCGCATCGGTCTCGACCAGCATCAGCCCCTCGGAGGTCTGGCCGTCGCCGCACATGAAGGTCAGCACGCAGTCGAGATGCAGCGCCGCGCCGTCGGTGCCGATCTCGCCGGGCCCGATGCCGAAGGGCGGGGCGCTGGACGGCCGCACCGCGAGCCTGCGCAGGGACGCCAGCGGCGAGACCCGGTAAATGTCGTCGGGCAGCATGTCCTCGGCAAGGCCAAGACCGTCACCGAGATTGGCACCGTTGACGACGCGGATCTGCTCGGCACGGTAGACTCCGACGCTGTGCGCCGCACGATACCTCGCCTCTTCCGTCCCTGCCGCCACGTCCCGATCCCTCGTCCTGCCCGATACATCCGCCTCGCGCCTCAGCTGCCTCGAGGACGTGCAGCCAGCGCCGCCGCCCAAGGTGCCGCCCCCCGCCGCCGGTGACAAGGCCCCGCGACGCGCCCGACGAAAGACGCCGCGGTCAAAGTCCTCCTCGGTCGCAGCCGTCGGCAGCCGCGCCCCATTGAATGCCACCCGAATGTGTCATCAAATGGGACGACCCTCCCGCGGCCACACGCGCAGACGCGCGGCCGGGGGACACGACAAAGGAGCGAACAAGCGATGGATCTGAAGATTTCCGGCAAGCGGGCGCTGGTCTGCGCCTCGTCCAGGGGGCTGGGGCTCGGCTGTGCCGAGGCGCTGGCCGAGGCGGGCTGCACGCTGATCATGAACGCCCGCAGCGCGGGCCCGCTCGAGGAGGCGGCGGAGGCGATCCGCGCGGCCCACGGCGTCGAAGTGATCACCGTGGCCGCCGACATCGTCGACCCCGAGGGCCGCGCCCGGGTGCTCGAGGCGGCGGGGCAGGTCGACATCCTCGTGACCAACGCCGGCGGACCGCCGCCGGGCTACTGGACTGACTGGGACCGCGACGATTTCATCGACGCGCTCGATGGCTCGATGCTGACGCCCATCGCGCTCATGCAGACGCTGATCCCCGGCATGATGGAGCGCGGCTGGGGCCGGGTGGTCAACATCACCTCGCGCTCGGTCAAGGCGCCGCTGCTGCCGCTGGGCCTTTCGAACTCGGCCCGCGCCGGGCTCACCGGATTCGTGGCCGGCACCGCGCGGCAGATCGCCAACAAGGGCGTGACCATCAACAACCTGCTGCCCGGCGTGCACGACACCGCCCGCATCGTGCAGATGGACGACCTGGTGATGGAGCGCGACGGCATCAGCCGCGACGAGGCCCGCAAGATCCGCGCCGCCGGCATCCCCGCCGGCCGCTACGGCGACCCGGCCGAATTCGGCAGGATGTGCGCCTTCCTGTGCTCGGACCACGCGGGCTACATCGTGGCGCAGAACATTGTGCTCGACGGGGGCGAGACCTTTGCAACCATCTGACCGGGCCCGCCCTGACGCCGCGTCCCGGCCTTCCAATGGCCATAAATATCCCGGGGGAGTCGCCGCAAGGCGACGGGGGCAGCGCCCCCTCCCCGGGGCCTCGGTCCGCGAGCCGGCATCTCATGGCGCGGGGGCCTGACGGCAAGGGCGGCGGCGCGGGGTTCTCTCTCGCCGACCAGCTCTTCAACGCGCAAAGCACCGCCGATCTCGCGGCGGATTTCGCGGTGCTGCCCGGCTTCGACGCCGGGGGTCCCCTCGCGGCCGGGCTGCCGCGCTCCCGGGGGGGGGGCGGGCGCGCGCGGTTTGGGGGGCTCGGGGAGGGGCTCGAGGAGCAGCTGCCGCGGGACTTCCCCGCCATGGCCGAGGCGCTCGAGGCGGCGATGCCACCGCCGCTCGATCCCACCCGCGGCGACGACGATTTCGGCCGCTTCATCCACGGCGTGCACGGCGTCCTGGCCGCGCGCCACGGGCTCGAGACCCCCGAGCGCGCGCTCGACCTGATCCACGCGGCGACGCAGCGCTTCTCGATGGAATACGCCATCCGGCCCTTCCTGAACCGCTGGCCCGAGCTGGTACTGGCGCGCATGTCGGGCTGGGTGGAGGATCCGCACTACCACGTGCGCCGGCTGGTCTCGGAAGGGACCCGCCCGCGCCTGCCGTGGGGCACCGGCATCCGCCTCGACCCGCTGGCGCCGCTGCCGCTGCTCGATGCCCTGCACGGCGATCCCACGCGCTTCGTCACCCGCTCCGTGGCGAACCATCTCAACGACCTGAGCCGACCGCACCCCGAGGCAGTGATCGACCGCCTTCAGACCTGGCAGGCCGAGGCGCGGCAGGCACCGGGTGAGCTCGACTGGATGACCCGCCACGCCCTGCGCACCGCAGTGAAGCGCGGCGCCCCCGAGGCGCTGGCCTTGCTGGGCTACCGCGCCGACCTTCCGGTGACGGCGACGCTTTGTGTGCCACCGCGCGTGCGCATCGGCGAAGAGCTCGGGGTCGTGGCCGAGCTGCGGGGGACAGAGGCGGGGCCCGTGCTGGTCGATTACCGCCTGCGCTTCTTCCGGCCTTCGGGCAGCGCCGAGAAGGTCTTCAAGCTGCGCGCCGGCAAGCTGGCGCCGGGCAAGCCGCTGCGGCTCGAGAAGCGGCACCGCATGAAGGGCGACGCCACCACCTTCCGCCTGCACCCGGGCCCGCATGCGGTGATCCTGCAGGTCAACGGGCGGGACGTGGCAGAGACGGTGTTTGACCTCGCAGACTGAGGCGGCGTCCTTGCCGGAGCGGGCTGCCCGTGGCGGGCGTCGGATGCCTCCGGCGGGAGTTTGTCTGGCAAGATGAAGTTGGGGCGCGGGTGCCGGGGATTGGTGCCCGTGGCGGGCGTCGGGTGCCTCCGGCGGGAGTTTGTCGGGGGAGGGGAGGGAAGGCGTGGGGTGGGCGGGGTCGGGGGGCCTCTGGGGCCGGGGGCGGGCAGGGTGTTTCGGGACAGGGGGGTGAGGGAGGCGCAGTGTCTGCGGGTGGCGGACATGAGAAACCCCGCCGGCTTTGGACCGGCGGGGTGATGAGTCGGCTCGGGGCCGAGGTCCGTGTCAGGCGCGGGCGAGGTCGCGGAGCACGTAGTGCAGCACGCCGCCGTGCTCGACGTATTCCTTCTCGATCGCGGTATCGATCCGGCATTTCAGCGTGATCGTCTTGGTCGAGCCGTCCGCGAAGGTGATCTCGCAGGGGACTTCGGCCAGCGGCCTGATGCTGTCGAGCCCGGTGATCGAGACCGTTTCCTCGCCGGTGAGGCCCAGTGTCTTGCGGGTGTCGCCCCCGGTGAACTCGAAGGGAATGACCCCCATGCCCACGAGGTTGGAGCGGTGGATACGCTCGAAGCTCTCGGCGATCACCGCCTTTACTCCCAGCAGCGCCGTGCCCTTGGCCGCCCAGTCGCGCGAGGACCCCGCGCCGTACTGTTCACCGCCGAAGATCACCAGCGGCGTGCCCTGATCCTGGTAGGCCATGGAGGCCTCGTAGATCGAGGTCTGCTTGCCGTCCGGGCCCTTGGTGTAGCCGCCCTCGACCCCGTCCAGCATCTCGTTCTTGATGCGGATGTTGGCGAAGGTGCCGCGCATCATCACCTCGTGGTTGCCACGCCGCGAGCCGTAGGAGTTGAATTCGCGCACCGGCACCTGCCGTTCGATCAGGTACTGGCCGGCCGGGGTGCTTTCCTTGAACGAGCCCGCGGGCGAGATGTGGTCGGTGGTGATCATGTCGCCCAGGAGCGCGAGCACCTTGGCGCCCTCGATGTTGGTGATCACGCCCGGATCCTTGGACATGCCCTGGAAATACGGCGGATTCTGCACATAGGTCGAGGTCGCCGGCCAGTCGTAGGTCTCGCCGCCGTTCACCTCGACGGCCTGCCACTTCTCGTCGCCCTTGAAGACGTCGGCGTACTTGGACTGGAACGACTCGCGCGTCACGGTCTTCTCGACCAGTTCGGCGATCTCGGCGTTCGACGGCCAGATGTCCTTGAGGTAGACGTCGTTGCCGTCCTTGTCGGTGCCGATGGGATCGGTCGCGATGTTGACGTTCATGTCGCCGACCAGCGCGTAGGCCACCACCAGCGGCGGCGAGGCGAGGTAGTTGGCGCGCACATCCGGAGAGATCCGACCCTCGAAGTTGCGGTTGCCCGAGAGCACCGCGGTGGCGATCAGGTCGTAGTCGTTGATCGCCTTCGAGATCGGCGCATCCAGCGGACCGGAGTTGCCGATGCAGGTGGTGCAGCCGTAGCCCACGAGGTTGAAGCCGATGGCGTCGAGATCCTTCTGCAGGTCGGCGGCCTCGAGATAGTCCGACACCACCTGCGAGCCCGGCGCCAGCGAGGTCTTCACCCACGGCTTGCGGTTGAGCCCCAGCTCGCGCGCCTTGCGGGCGACGAGGCCGGCGCCGATCATCACGTAGGGGTTCGAGGTGTTGGTGCAGGAGGTGATCGAGGCGATCACGATGGAGCCGTCGTGCAGCTGGTGGGCGCCGTCCTCGGTCTTGTACCAGCCCTTCTTGTGGTGGCCTTTGTCACCGGGCACGTCGACGGGCTCGGGGGCGCCGCCCTCGGCTTCCCAGCGCGCCTCGGAGCTTTCCGACGCATCCTTGCCCGAACGCAGGCCCTCGACGAACTTGGAGAAGGCCGGGCCCGCGCCGTCGAGCGCGATGTAGTCCTGCGGCCGCTTGGGACCGGAAATCGCCGGCACGATGGTCCCCATGTCGAGCTCGAGCGTGTCGGTGTAGATCGGATCGTAGTCCGCTGTCCGCCACATGCCGTTTTCCTTGGCATAGGCCTCGACCAGCGCGATGCGGTCCTTGTCGCGGCCGGTCTGCTCGAGATACCGGATGGTCTCGGCGTCGATCGGGAAGAAGCCGCAGGTGGCGCCGTATTCGGGCGCCATGTTGGCGATGGTGGCGCGCTGTGCCAGCGGCAGGTTGTCGAGGCCGGAGCCGTAGAATTCCACGAACTTGCCGACCACGCCCTTCTCGCGCAGCATCTCGACGACCTTGAGCACAAGGTCGGTGCCGGTGGTGCCCTCGACCATCTCGCCGGTCAGCTTGAAGCCCACGACCTCGGGGATCAGCATCGAG
>NZ_JAATOS010000027.1:0-25172 GCF_011806505.1 Salipiger sp. HF18
CCTTGCCGACTTCCTCAACTTCGGCGTCGCCCCCGGCCTGTTGCTCTACACCTGGGCGCTCGAGGACAGCCGCAGCTTCGGCTGGCTCGCGGTGCTGCTCTTCGCGGTCTGCGCGGTGGTCCGGCTTGCGCGGTTCAACGTACAGCGCAAGTCCGAGGACAAGACCCACGACAACGCCTATTTCACCGGCGTGCCCTCCCCCGCGGGGGCGATGCTGGTAATGCTGCCGATGTTCATCAGCTTCGCCTTCGCCACCGGGCCCTTCCTGCCGGACCTGGTGCTTACCGCGTGGATGGTGCTGATCGGCCTCTCGATGATCAGCCGCATCCCGACCTGGTCGTTCAAGACCACCCGCATCCCCCGTAAGAGCGCCAAGTTTTTCCTCGTGGGCGTGGCCTTCGTGCTGGCGGCGGCGGTGACCTACGCGTGGATCACGCTGGTGGTCTTCTGCGTGGCCTATGTCGCCGCGGTGATCGTGATGTTGCCGCGCCGCCGCCGGAGCGCGGCCGGCAACGACCCTTCTGCATGAAAGGACCGGAAATGGCCGACGACAGTGAATGGATCTATGACGAGGCCAGCGGCGAATGGCGCCCGGCCTCCGAGGTGGGCACGACCGAGGCCGCGGCCGAGGTGCGCGACTCTGCCGGCAACCTGCTGGCAGACGGTGATTCCGTGGTGCTGACCAAGGATCTCAAGGTGAAGGGCGCCGGCCAGACCCTGAAACAGGGTACGGTGATCCGCTCGATCCGCCTCACTGACAACCCTGACGAGATCGATTGCCGCCACGACGCAATCAAGGGGCTTGTCCTGCGCACGGAATTCGTGCGCAAGCGCTAGGCATATTGCCGCAGCGATCCTGCGGCATTTCAGCATGGACCCTGCAAAAGAAGAGGGGCGGCCGTTTCCGACCGCCCCTTTTTCCGTGCAGAGGTCCCGCGCTCAGAACTTGAGCGACAGGCCCACGTTCAGCGCGTTGGTCTTGATGTCGGTGTTCAGCGAGCCGCCGCCGTCCAGGTCCGCCTCGTTCCACGAGTAGGTGAACTGGTATTCGCCGTAGACCGACCAGCGGTCGTTGATCGGGTAGCTCGCGCCGGCGAGCAGGCGCACCGCCGGGCCGGTGTACTGGTATTCGAAGGTGTCGTCGCTGCCGCCGGTGGTCGCGACCTCGACGTGCGGCACCGCAATGCCGACACCGGCGCCGACGAAGGGCGTGATCTTGCCCCACTGTTCGGGCCAGCGGCGCATGGCGTTGACGGTCAGGAGGTTGATGCCGTCGGTGAACTCGAGCGTCTCGAAGCCCGCATCGTCCCGGTCATCCTCGTTCGCGTAGACCTTGGCATGGGTGAATTCCAGCGCCACCCCGAAGGTGTCGCTGCGCCACCAGGTGCCGCGAAGACCCCAGTACGGGGGCATCTCGAAGCTCTTGCCGTCCCAGCCGATCAGCGCGTCGTAATCCTCGCCGGTGCCCGGGTAATCCCCCGAGATGCGGCTGTGCGGCGCGGTCTGCCACCCGGTGTAGACCGACATTTCGTAGTCCTGCGCGGCCGCTTGCGTCGCGGCGAGGGCGGCAGCGGACACAATCGCTGATAGAATCAAGGTCTTCATGGGGAGATGCTCCGGGGCATTGCGGCATTTTCCCGCAGAGATAATCCTGTCGCGCCGAGGATTCAATTGCGACAGATGCGCACTTGTCCCGATCACAAGTTCATGATTGCTTTACGGGCACATGTCAGATCGCTAAATACGCGAGCGGACAGGCCGTTCAGGGAGACGGCCCCCCAGCATTTGGCCGCGTATGTTGGCCGCGAGGAATGGAGAATACCCCGTGACACACGCTGAAGATCACGAAGGCACTCGGAGGGACTTCCTCTACTACGCAACCGCAGGAGCCGGTGCCGTTACCGCCGGTGCCGCCGTCTGGCCTCTGGTCAACCAGATGAACCCGTCGGCGGACGTGCGGGCGCTCAGCACCATCCGGGTCGACGTGTCCGGGGTCGATACCGGCACGCAGCTGACCGTGAAATGGCTCGGCAAGCCGGTGTTCATCCGCCGCCGCACCGAAGCCGAGATCGAGGAAGGCCGCAGCGTCGAGATGAGCCAGCTGGTCGACTCGGTCGCGCGCAACGCCAACATCGACAGCGGGGCACAGGCGACCGACCAGAACCGCACGCTTGACGAAGCCGGCGAGTGGCTTGTCATGATGGGCGTCTGCACGCACCTGGGCTGCGTTCCGATCGGCAACGCGGGCGAGTTCACCGCCGGCGGCGTCGGCGGCTGGTTCTGCCCCTGCCACGGGTCGCACTACGACACCGCGGGCCGCATCCGCAAAGGGCCCGCGCCGCAGAACCTCCCGGTTCCGGCCGCGGAATTCGTCGAAGAAACCACCATCCTGTTGGGTTGAGGAGGCACGCAAGATGTCGGGTATTCCGCACGACCATTACGAACCCAAGACCGGACCCGAGCGCTGGCTGCACAAGCGCCTGCCGATCGTCGGTCTTCTCTATGACACGATCATGATCCCCACGCCCAAGAACCTCAACTGGATGTGGATCTGGGGCATCATCCTGACCTTCTGCCTTGTGCTGCAGATCGCCACCGGCATCGTGCTGGTGATGCACTACACGCCGCACGTGGACATGGCCTTCGCCAGCGTCGAGCACATCATGCGCGACGTGAACGGCGGCTTCATGCTGCGCTACCTCCACGCCAACGGCGCCTCGCTGTTCTTCGTGGCGGTCTACCTGCACATCTTCCGCGGCCTCTACTACGGCTCGTACAAGTCCCCGCGCGAGGTGACCTGGATCATCGGCATGCTCATCTATCTGTGCATGATGGGCACCGCGTTCATGGGCTACGTGCTGCCGTGGGGCCAGATGTCGTTCTGGGGCGCCACCGTGATCACCGGCCTGTTCGGCGCCATCCCCTTGATCGGCGAGCCGATCCAGACCTGGCTTCTGGGCGGACCGGCCGTGGACAACGCCACGCTCAACCGCTTCTTCTCGCTGCACTACCTGCTGCCCTTCGTCATCGCGGCGCTGGTGGCGGTGCACATCTGGGCCTTCCATTCGACCGGGAACAACAACCCGACCGGCGTGGACGTCCGCCGCGGCTCCAAGGCCGAGGCCGAGAAGGACACCGTGCCGTTCTGGCCCTACTACGTCATCAAGGACGTCTTCGCCCTCGCGGTCATCCTCGCGGTGTTCTGGGCCATCGTGGGCTTCATGCCCAACTACCTCGGCCACCCGGACAACTACATCGAGGCCAACCCGCTCTCGACCCCGGCGCACATCGTCCCCGAATGGTACTTCCTGCCGTTCTACGCGATCCTCCGCGCCTTCACCTCGGAAGTCTGGGTCGTGCAGATCGCATCCGCCATCACCGGCGGCATCGTCGACGCGAAGTTCTTCGGCGTGCTGGCGATGTTCGGTGCCATCATCGCCATGGCGCTGGCGCCCTGGCTCGACACCTCGTCGGTGCGTTCGGGCAAGTACCGTCCGCAGTTCAAGTGGTGGTTCTGGCTGCTGGTCATCGACTTCATCGCGCTGATGTGGCTCGGTGCCATGCCTGCGGAAGAGCCCTATGCCAGCTTCTCGCTGATCGGCGCGGCCTACTGGTTCGGCTACTTCTTCGTGATCCTGCCGCTGCTCGGCGTGTTCGAGAAGCCGCTGCCGCAGCCCGCGACCATCGAGGAAGACTTCGAAGCCCACTACGGCAAGTCCTCGGAAAAGGGCGCCACCTCGGCGACCCCGGCCGAGTGACAGAGAAAGGACAGATGAACATGTTCAGGAAACTTGCCCTTTCGACCGCTGTGGCTCTCGGCCTTGCGACCGGCGGCGCCTATGCCGCCGGGGAAGGTGGTCACGTCGAGGATTACGACTTCTCCTTCGAAGGCCCCTTCGGCACCTATGACCAGATGCAGCTGCAACGCGGCCTGCAGATCTACACCGAGGTCTGCTCCGCCTGCCACGGCCTGCGCTACGTGCCTTTCCGCACCCTCGCAGACGAGGGCGGCCCGCAGTTCCCCGAGGATCAGGTCCGCGCCTACGCGGCCCAGAACTTCGAGATCTACGACGATGAGCTCGAGGATTTCCGCCCGGCGACCCCGACCGACCACTTCCCGGCCAACACCTCGGTCGGCGCTCCGGACCTGTCGCTTATGGCAAAGGCCCGCGCCGGCTTCCACGGCCCCTACGGCACCGGCCTGAGCCAGCTCTTCAACGGCATGGGCGGCGCCGAGTACATCGCTTCGGTCCTCACCGGCTACACCGGCGAGACCAAGGAAGAAGCGGGCACGACCTTCTACGAGAACCACGCCTTCTCGACCGGCTGGATCTCGATGGCCCCGCCGCTCGCGGGTGAGGACGTGGAATTCGCCGACGGCCACCCCAACGAACTGCACCACGAGGCGCAGGACATCGCGGCCTTCCTGATGTGGGCGGCCGAGCCGAAGATGATGGCGCGCAAGCACGCGGGCTTCGTCGGCGTGCTGTTCCTTACCCTGCTGTCGGTGCTGCTCTACCTCACCAACAAGCGGATCTGGCGCCCGATCAAGCACAAGGACGCCTGATCGCCTCCCCTGAAAAGCAAGAAAGCCCCGCCATCGCGCGGGGCTTTTTCATGTCCGTGATTCCGTCTGGCGGCGGGCCCCTCAGGACCCGAGGTAGCGGCGCAGCGCCTCCGGCGGATCGTTGAAGAGCGCCATGGTCCCGACCGGCGGATGCGCCACGCCCTCGGCCACCAGCACCACCTCCTCGGCAAAGCGCTGCGCGTCCTGCGGGTCGTGGCTGACCAGCAGCACCAGCGCCCCCAATTTAGCGGCAACGGTGCGCACGAGCTCGAGCATCTCGACCTTGAGCGCCGGACCCAGCGCCGCGAAGGGCTCGTCCAGCGCAATCACCGGCCGTTTCTGCAGCAGCACCCGCGCCAGCGCGGCGCGGCTCTGCTGCCCGCCCGAAAGCGCGCCGGGCCTGCGCCCGCCCAGCCCCGCGAGCCCGACCCGCTCCAGCGCCTCCCCGACCGCGGCGGCCTCGGTGGCCCCGAGGCGACGGCCATCGGGCCTGAGCGCAAGACCGAGGTTCCGCGTCAGCGTGAGGTGGGGAAAGAGGTTGTTTTCCTGGAACAGCATCGCCACCGGCCGCCGGTCTGGCGTGGCACTTGTGATGTCCTCGCCCCGCCACGACAGGCGACCGCTCTCCGGCAGGCGGAACCCGGCGATGAGGTCGAGCAGCGTCGACTTGCCCGCCCCGGAGGGCCCGATGATCGCCACCCGCCGCCCCGGCGCCAATTCAAGATCGGCCGAGAGCGAGAACTCCCCCTCGCCGTAGCGCAGATCAGCCAGCGTCAGCATTCACCCGCCCTCCCCTGTCGAACAGCCAGAAGGCACCGAAGCTCAGCACCAGCAGCAGCAGCGCCGCGCCCGCCGCGGCCTCCATGCGATAGGACCCCATGAGCCCGTAGACCTGCAACGGCAGCGTCGCGCGGTCGGGGTCGGCGAACAGCGCCACGACCCCGAGATCGCCCATCGACAGCGCCGCCGTCAGCCCCGCGGCAAAGCCCAGCGGGCGCCGCAGCCGAGGCAGCAGCACCAGCCGCAGCCAAGCCAGCGGCGTCAGCCCCAGCGCCTGCGACAGCCGGGCGTAATCCGCCCGGATCGCCTCGGCCTCGGGACGCAGGATCCGCAGCGCGAAGGGCAGCGAGACCAGCGCGTTGACCAGCGCCGTCACCGGCAGCGCGAGGGTCAGCGGGTTGGCATAGGGCCGCACGATCAGGAACAGCCCCGTGCCCAACACCAGCGGCGACAGCGCGATGCCGGCCAGCCCCACGAGCTCGCCGCTCCGGGTCGAGAGCGGCAGCGCCCAGGCGATGCAGAGCACCGTCGAGGCCAGCGCCACGCTCACCGAATGCCCCGCCGCCTGCCACGTGCTTGGCCCCAGCAGCAGAAGCCCCGGGAGACCGCGCAGCACCACCAGCAAGAGCGGCGTCAGCAGGAAGGCCGCCGCGAGCGCCACCCAGAGCCCGTCGCAGATCCGCGCCGTGGCCCCCTGCCCGTCCCAGCGCTGCTGTACCCGGTCGAGGCCAGCGCCGAATCCGGTCCCCGCGCCGAGCCGCAGCGCCACCAGCCCCGCCGCCAGCGCCAGCCCGAGCTGGATCACCGACAGCAGCGCAGCCCGCCCGAGGTCGAAATCAAAGCGCACCGCCTGGTAGATCGCGAGCTCCACCGTCGTCGCCCGTGGGCCTCCGCCCAGCGTCAGCGCCACGGCAAAGCTCGACAGGCAGATTACGAAGATCACCGCGAAGGCGCCCGGCGCGATGCGCAGCAACATCGGCGCCTCGAGCACGCGAAAGGTCGCCCAGGGGCTCAGGCCCAGCGACGCGGCAAGCCGGAAGCGCTCGGCCGGGATCGAGAGCCAGCCCTGCAGCAAGAGGCGCACCGCCAGCGGCAGGTTGAAGAACACGTGCGCCATGACCACGCCATGCACGCCGTAGACCGTCATGCCGGGCAGGCCGAGGCTGCGCAGGACCGCGTTCACCAGCCCGTTCTGGCCGAAGACCGCGATCAGGCCGAGCACTGCCACGATCACCGGCAGGATGAAGGGCGCGCCCATCAGCGCCACCAGCACGCCGCGGCCCGGGAAGCGGCGCCTCGCCAGCGCCCGCGCCACCGGCACCGCCAGCGCCACACTGAGCGCGCCCGACAGCACCGCCTGCATCAGCGTGAAGCGCAGTGCCTGCCAGTCGCCCGCTCCGAGCTGCCCCCACCCGCCGGCGCGCAGCAACACCGCCGCCACCGGGGCGAGCGTCAGCAGCGCCACCGCCAGGGCCGCCAGCGCGGCGGGCAAGGCGCTCCGCCAGCGCAGGGAGGTCAGTGGCGCCGCCAAGGTTCAGCTCAGCGCGACAGCGCCCGGCGCCACGCGTCGATGGCGGTGTCGCGCAGCTCGGCGGCCTCGTCCTCGGTGTAGAACAGCACCTTCTCGGGCAGATCGAGCTCCCTGAAGCCCTCGGGCCAGCGGTCGCGCGGCAGGGCGGCCGGGATCGACCAGTTGCCGGTCGCGATCATCTCCTGGAACGGCTCGCTGAGCAGGAATTCCATGAACGCATCCGCCAGTTCGGGCTGGTCGGTGTTCGCCAGCTTCGCGGCGAGCTCGACCATGAAGTAGTGGCCCTCGGGGAAGATCGCGGCCTTCTTCGTGCGGTCGTCCTCGGCGATGATGTGATAGGCGGGGCTCGTGGTGTAGCTCATCACCATGTCGGCCTCGCCGTCGGTGAAGAGCCCGTAGCTCTCGGACCAGCCCTTGGTGACGGTGAGGATCTTGGGCGCCAGCTTTTCCCACGCGGCCTCGGCACCGTCGCCATAGATCGCTTCGACCCAGAGCACCGTGGCGAGCCCGGAGATCGAGCTGCGCGGGTCCTGGATCACGATCTTCAGGTCATCGGGCGCGTTCAGCAGCGCCTCAAAGCTCTCGGGCGGCTCGGACAGGCGCTCGGTGTTGTAGACGAAAGCGGTATGGCCGTAATTGTACGGCAGGAAGATTTCGTCGGTCCAATCGATGGGCAGCGTCAGCGGCGACAGGTCCACCCCGTGCGGCGCGAAGAGCCCGCTCTCGCGCGCCTTCTTGGTCACGTCGGTGTTGAGCCCGAAGACCACGTCGGCCTCTGTGTGCTCGCCCTCGAGCAGGATCCGCGGCAGTAGGTCGCCAGGCTTGAACTGCAGGTCGCAGCCGCATTCCGCCTCGAACAGCTCCTCGATCTTCGGACCGGGTCCCCACTCCGAGACGACGTAATCGCCGGCGTAGACGGTCAGAACGGGGAGATCGGCCAGCGCGGTGCCGGCAGTGAGACATCCCGCTGCAAAGATGGTGGCCGTGGTCTTCATGGCATCCTCCAGACTTGCGGCGAGAGGGCAAGACTGGGCATCGCTGGGCTCGACCGGGCGGATTGCCGTCACCTTCCCTCCGCCGGTGTTAACCGGGTCAGGTTCAACGGGTTCGCGACGCTCGCATCTCAGCCCTGCCGCGCACCGGCCGGACACCCCGAGGTGTCGGAATTGGTAACCGCGCCGCTGGCACCGTGCAAGGTGAAATCCCTTGAGCCGCAGCCGTTGCTGGCCTAGGAGATGCCCCGGACAAGGAGACCTGCGCCATGAGCATGAACACATTCGGCCACCTGTTCCGCGTGACCACCTGGGGCGAATCCCATGGCCCGGCGCTGGGGGCGACGGTGGACGGCTGCCCTCCGGGCGTGGCGATCGACGAGGCCATGCTTCAACAATGGCTCGACAAGCGCAAGCCGGGCCAGAACAAGTTCACCACGCAGCGGCGCGAGCCCGACGCGGTGCGGATCCTGTCCGGGGTGTTCGAGGGCGTGACCACCGGCACACCGGTGCAGCTGATGATCGAGAACACCGACCAGCGCTCCAAGGATTACGGAGACATCGCCGAGAAGTTCCGCCCCGGCCACGCCGACATCACCTACTGGCAGAAATACGGCATCCGCGACTATCGCGGCGGCGGCCGGTCCTCGGCGCGCGAGACCGCAGCCCGGGTCGCGGCGGGTGGCCTGGCGCGGGCGGCGCTGGCCGAACTGGCGCCCGGTCTCGAGATCACCGGCTACATGGTGCAGATGGGTCCGCATGGCATCGACCGCGCCAATTTCGATGAGGCCGTCATCGCCGGGAACCCGTTCTGGTGCCCCGACGCCACGGCTGCCGAGACCTGGGCCGGCTATCTCGATGACCTGCGCAAGTCCGGCGACAGCGTCGGGGCGGTGATCGAGGTGACGGCGCGCGGTGTGCCTGCGGGGCTGGGAGCACCGATCTACGCCAAGCTCGACACCGATCTTGCCGCGGCGGCGATGTCGATCAACGCGGTCAAGGCCGTGGAGATCGGCGAGGGCATGGCGGCGGCGGCGTTGCGCGGTTCCGAGAACGCCGACGAGATCCGCATGGGGCCGGACGGGCCGATCTACAGCTCGAACCATGCGGGCGGCATTCTCGGTGGCATTTCGACCGGGCAGGACATCGTGTTGCGCTTCGCGGTGAAGCCGACCTCGTCGATCCTGACATCGCGGCGGACGATCACCAAGTCTGGCGAAGAGACCGAGATCATCACCAAGGGCCGTCACGACCCGTGCGTCGGCATTCGCGCGGTACCGGTGGGCGAGGCGATGGTGGCCTGCGTGCTGCTCGACCACCTGCTGCTGCACCGGGGCCAGACCGGTGGCAACCGCGGCCGGATCGGCTGACGCCCTAGATCCCGTCTTGTCGAAACGGAACTGATGCGCGGCGCCTGTTGCGCGCCGCGCTGGCTCGGCAGCGGTGGTCAGAAATCCTCCCACATGGCGGCGTCGCCATTTGCGGCGCGGCGCTGCGGGCGGGGCGCCGAGGCGGAGTCGGGCGCCGGTCCGAACTCTTCGATGGGTGCGGAGACCGGGGTCACCTCTTCGAGCTCGACGTAGCCATCCCCGCCGGAGAAGCGGTTGAGCTGCGAGGTCAGGCGCTCCGCCTCGGAGCTGAGCTGCTGGCTCGCGGCGCTTGTCTCGCCCACCATGGCGGCATTCTGCTGGGTGACCTTGTCGAGCTCGGCCACGCCCACGTTGATCTCCTGCAGGCCCGCGGACTGTTCCTTGGCGGCGACGGCGATCTCACCCACCATCTCAGAGACCTCGGTGACGTAGCGCACGATGTCGGAGAGCGTCGCGCCGGTCTGCTCCACCAGCTGGCCACCGTCCTTGACCTGTTGCGAGCTGTTCGACACCAGCGTCTTGATCTCGCGCGCGGATTCCGAGGCGCGCTGCGCCAGCGAGCGGACCTCGGAGGCCACGACCGAGAAGCCCTTGCCGCTTTCGCCTGCGCGTGCCGCCTCGACGCCCGCGTTCAGCGCCAGCAGGTTGGTCTGGAAGGCGATGTCGTCGATGACGCTGATGATCTGGGTGATCTGGTCCGACGACGCGGCGATGGAGCTCATGGCGGCCAGCGCCCGCTCCATGATCGCCCCGCCCTCTTCGGCGCGGCGACGGCCATCCACCACGCGGCGGTCGGCGTCATCGGCCCGCTCGGCGGCGGCGCGGACGCTGCTCGACATCTCCTCGAGCGCGGCGGCGGATTCCTCGAGCGTGGCGGCCTGCACCTCGGAGCGGCGCGACATCTCGGTCGACATGTTCGACAGCTCGCGCGAGTTGCGCTGCACCATGTCGGCGGATTCACGCAGCGAGTCCATCAAGTCGCCGATCTTCTCGGAGAGCCCGTTGAAATCGTCGCAGATCTTCTTGTAGCTCTCACCCAGATCGCCCCATTCCGAGGCGTCGAGCCGCTCGTCGAGCCGGCCCTGCGACAGCCCTCCCATGGCGCCTCCGAGCGCTTCGAACAGCGACATGCGCCGGGCGTTGACGGCCTTCTCCCGCGAGTCAGCCGCTTCGGCGCGGCCGAGCGCGTCGCGCAGCTCCTCGAGGCTGCGGGCGATGGCACCGGCCTCGTCACCGTGCTGGGTTCCGGCAACCTCGGAGGCATAGTCGCCCTTTGCGATGCGCTGCACCGCCCCCGCCACATCGTTGACCGGGCGCGCCAGCAGCCGTCCGAACACCAGGACCAGCACGAACGACACGGCGGTGACCGCGATCAGAGAGGCGGCCAGCACGATCTTGCTCTGCGACACGCTGGCCTGCGAGGTCTGCTCGGTCGCGATCGCCTGCACGCGCACAACCTCCTGGATCTCGTCGACCGCGGCGATCTGTTCGTTCATCTTGTCGTAGAGCGGCCGGATGTTCACGCCGAGGAAGCCGCGCCCCGACTCTCCGGCTGTCTCGGTCACTTCGACCGCAATCGCGGCGATTCCGGCCGCCACCGCTTCGAGCCTGTCCGCGAATTCGGGCCGGGCGGCCGCGCCGCTCTCGGTCTCGCGGAAGAAATGCACCTCGTTGCCGATATCGCGCGTGATCTCGCCAAGGTTGCCAAGCATGCTGTCGACCGAGCCCTTCTCGGCCCGCGCGATCCTAAGCAGGTCGAGGCGGGCCTGCTCTATATCCTCGCGCACCCGCGCGATGAGTTCGTTCTGCTTGAAGATGTCGAAGGTCAAGGTCACCTCGTGCGCGACCTTGCTCTGCACGGTCCAGGACAGCACACCGCTGACCGCGAGAAGCAAGACGAAGATCATGCCAAGGGCCAGGATCTGAATCCTGATGGAAAACCGTCTCATGTTCGCTGCTATGCTCCTGTTCCGTCCGCGCGCTTCGCCCGGCAGGCATGTGAGCTATCAGAGAGGTGTAAACAAACCCTTCGGCAGATCCGGAAAACTCAACGCATCGCCACGCGCGAGCGCTGCACCGCGAGAATGCCCACGGTGATGATCACCACGCCGATCACGTCGTAGCGGCCCATCGGTTCGGCCAGCAGCAGCGCTGCGATGGCCACCCCGAAGAACGGGTTGAGGAAGTGGAAAGTCGCCGCCCGGATCGCCCCGATGCGTTCGACCAGCAGCACCCAGACGAAGGTCGCGGCGACTCCCGGGACAAGCACTGTGTAGGCGAAGGCCGCGATCAGTTCCCAGGACCAGCTGATCTCGGGCGTCTCGAAGGCCAGGGTCAGCGGCCAGAGCAGCGCGCTGCCCACAAGCATCTGGAGTCCGACGATCATCATGACGTTGCCACCCGAGACGGCCCCCCGCACGGACAACGTGGCAACCGCCAGCGACAGCACGCCCAGCACGCAGAGCAGCACGCCCAGCGGGTCGGCGCCGCCCTGCAGCCGCGCGCCCATGATCACCGCCACGCCCAGCACGCCCGCCAGCAGCCCGGCGTAGCCGATCGGCCGCAGGCGCTCGCCCAGCCAGAGCCAGCTCGCCAGCGCCACGACCAGCGGCATGGTGGAGGCGACGATGGAGGCGAGCGAGGCCTGAACGGTCTGCATCGCGACGAAGTTGAGGCCGAGGTAGAGCGCGTTCTGACAGACCCCGAAAATGATCGTGGCGCGCCATTGCGCGCGGTTCAGACGCCAGCTCTGCCCCAGCATCCGGGCGATGGCCACGGCCAGCAGCCCCGAGAGCAGGAAGCGCAGCGCCAGCGCGCCCATGGGCGGGGCGGCGGTGACGATGATGCGTGCCGAGGTGAATGCCGAGGACCACATGACCGCAAAGGCCAGCCCCATGAGTATCGCGCGCAGATCCATACGTCCCTCCGTTTGCGCACAAATGACCGCTGGGGCAGCCGAGGTCAATCGGGTGCGCGCCCTGCGCCTCTGCCCGGGCGCCGCGGATCGGTCGGGCGCCGTATCTCCCGGCGGGGAGGAGTTCCAGGGTGCCCCGGCGCGCTGGACGCCTTGCGCGGGCTGTCGTGCGACATGCCATGCGCCACGCCACCGCTTCCGGCCACAGCCTTCGCAACGAGACGGCAGGCCGCCAAGAAAAAACCCCGTCCGCACAGGCGGACGGGGCCAGTCTGTGCCTGTCGTGACAGGCACCGGCGGTGTTCCGATTGTTCTTCTGGTGTTCGCTGGAGCCCGCTGGCTCAGTGCGGGCGGGCGGCCATCTCAGCGCGGATCTGCTGGCGCAGCACGTCGATGGGGACGTGCTTGCCGTCCTTGCGGAAGTGCCAGTAGGTCCAGCCGTTGCAGGACGGGGCGCCCTCGAGATGGGCGCCGACCTGATGGATCGAGCCTTTCACGTCATCGCCCACGAGCGTGCCGTCGGCCCGCACCTTGGCGACCTTTCCCGAAGGCGAGACCAGCATCTCGCCGGGGCGCAGCATGCCGCGCTCGACGAGCTGGCCGAAGGGGATGCGCGGCTCGGCGCGCTTGGCACGGGTGACTTCCAGCGCCGAACGGTCGAAGGCGCGGATGTCGGCGATCCGGCGCGTCGCCACCTCGCGGTAGGCGGCCTCGCGCTCGATGCCGATCCAGTCGCGGCCCAGCATCTTTGCCACGGCTCCGGTGGTGCCGGTGCCGAAGAACGGGTCGAGCACCACGTCGCCGGGGTTGGTGGAGCCCACCAGCACCCGGTGCAGCAGGCTCATCGGCTTCTGCGTCGGGTGTGCCTTGTCGCCGTTGGCATCCTTGAGCCGCTCGCCACCGTTGCAGATCGGCAGCACCCAGTCCGAGCGCATCTGGATGCCCTCGTTGAGCGCCTTCAGCGCCTCGTAGTTGAAGGTGTATTTCGCCGCATCCGACTTCGACGCCCAGATCATCGTCTCGTGGGCGTTGGTGAAGCGCTTGCCGCGGAAATTCGGCATCGGGTTGGACTTGCGCCACACCACGTCGTTCAGAATCCAGTAGCCGGCATCCTGCAGCGCGGCACCGACGCGGAAGATGTTATGATAGGAGCCGATGACCCAGATTGCACCGTTGGGCTTGAGCACGCGGCGGGCGGCGGCGAGCCACTCGCGGGTGAACTGGTCGTAGGCGGCGAAGCTCGCGAACTGGTCCCAGTGGTCATCCACCGCGTCGACGCGGGAGTTGTCCGGGCGGTGAAGCTCGCCCTTCAATTGAAGATTGTAAGGGGGATCTGCAAAGATCAGGTCGACGGATTCCTCCGGCAGACTGTTCATCATCTCGATGCAGTCACCGTCCAGAATCGTGTTTAGAGGGAGCGTTTTCACGCCCTTCGTCTTGGTCATCGCGTTCATCTCTGCCTCAGTCCCTTTGGTGCATTTTTGCACTCGTTGGTTGACGACAAAGATGAGTCAAAGGTGATTCGTGGTCAATTTCTTTTTTGAATCAGTCACTTGCGCTTTGCGCTTGCCACAAGATATTGTGTATCGGCTTGAAGGATCGCCTATGATGAGGGGTCACACCAAGATTCTGGAGCGCCAGCTTGTGGCTTTTGGACCCGTAACCGGCGTTGGTTTCCCAGCCGTAGCCGGGATGGTGTTGCGCCAAATCCCGCATCAGCCTGTCGCGCCAGATTTTCGCGACCACCGAAGCAGCCGCGATGCTCACCGACCGGCCATCGCCCTTGATAATCGGAGTCGCCTCGCACGGGAGCTGGGGCGGCAGAAAACGCCCGTCCACAAGCACGTGTCCGGGGGCGTTTTCGAGCCCCGTGACGGCGCGGTGCATGGCCAGCAGGCTGGCCTGGAGGATGTTCAGCTGGTCGATCTCCTCGACACTGGCGCTGCCGATGCTGACCTCGGCACATTCCCAGAGCCAGGCCGACAGACGCGCCCTGCGCTTCGCCGTGAGCTTCTTTGAATCGTTGAGCCCCGGCGGCACCCAGCGCGGGTCGAGCACCACCGCCGCCGCCACCACGGGACCGGCCAGCGGGCCGCGGCCGACCTCGTCGACGCCGGCCACGCGGGTGCCCTTCTCCCAATGGGGGGCTTCGAAGGAATCGTCGGGAAACTCCATGCCGCCAGAAAGACCACCGGCGGCACGGGTTCAAGGGGTCAGGCCTGCGGCGGCTGACCGTTCGAGGCCGAAAGGCCACCGTCCACCGGCAGGTTCACACCGTTGACGAAGCGCGCGTCGTCGCTGGCGAGAAAGGCGATCACGTCGGCGATGTCTTCGGGCTCGGCCGGGCGCCCCAGCGGGATGTGCTCGAGGAACTTCGCCACCAGCGCGTCGTTCTCGACCATGCCCGAGGTGAGCTCGGTCTTGGTGAAAGAGGGGTTCACCGCATTCACCCGCACGCCGCTCTCGCGGGCGTCGAGCGCGAGCGCCCGCGTCAGGTTGGTGATGGCCCCCTTGGCGGCGTTGTAGGCGTGCATGCCCCAGTCGCCGCCGAGGCCCGACACCGACGAGGTCATCACGACGTTGCCGCCGCTCGCCTTGAGATCGGGCCACAGCGCCTTGGTGAGCCGCCACACGCCTGTGACATCGGTTTCCATGACCTCGGCCCAGCCATCCTCGCCCACCTCCTCGATGGAGCCCATGACGGCCGTGCCGGCGTTGTTGACCAGCACGTCGACGCGGCCAAAGGCCTCGCGGGCACCGCTGGCGGCGGTGCGGACGCCATCGCGGGTCGACAGGTCGGCGGCCACCACCCTGGCGGAGGGGATGTCCGCGGCCACCGCGTCAAGCTTGGATTGCGTGCGCGAGACGAGCACCACATTCGCCCCCTCGCGCCCGAAGCGGCGGGCGGTGGCGGCGCCGATGCCCGAGCTCGCGCCGGTGACGATGACGGTTTTTCCGATGAAGCGTTCCATCGCTGGATCCTTTCCTTTGGTCGTTTGCAGACCAACGGCAGGCGGCGCGAGGCGTTCCGACATCACGTAAAGCGTGACCACGGCATAAAAAAACAGGGGAACCCGAGGGCTCCCCTGTCGAAGGTCTTCAGCGGCCCGGGGCAGTTGCCCGCCCCGGTCACTCCTGCAGGCAGGAGTGATTACATCATGCCGCCCATGCCGCCCATGTCGGGCATGCCGCCGCCAGCAGGCGCGTCTTTCTGCGGCTTGTCGGCAACCATCGCCTCGGTGGTGATGAGCAGGCCTGCGATCGATGCCGCATCTTCCAGAGCGGTGCGGACGACCTTTGCCGGGTCGATCACGCCGAACTTGAACATGTCGCCATATTCGTCGGTCTGAGCGTTGTAGCCGAACTTGAGATCTTCGCTTTCGCGGATCTTGCCAGCCACGACCGAACCGTCGACGCCCGCGTTCTGGGCGATCTGACGCAGCGGAGCTTCCAGAGCCTTGCGGACGATGGTGATGCCGGCGTTCTGGTCGCTGTTGGCGCCTTCCAGCCCGTCGAGGGACTTGGCACCCTGCACCAGGGCAACGCCGCCGCCGACCACGATGCCTTCCTGAACGGCCGCGCGGGTCGCGTTCAGTGCGTCATCGACGCGGTCCTTGCGCTCTTTCACTTCGACTTCGGTCATGCCGCCGACGCGGATGACGGCCACACCGCCTGCCAGCTTGGCAACGCGTTCCTGCAGCTTCTCACGGTCGTAGTCCGAGGTGGTTTCCTCGATCTGGGTGCGGATCTGGGACACGCGTGCCTCAATCTCGGCTTTCTCGCCAGCACCGTCGACGATGGTGGTCTCGTCCTTCGTGATCGAGACTTTCTTGGCCGAGCCAAGCATGTCCACGGTCACGTTCTCGAGCTTCATGCCGAGATCTTCCGAGATCACCTGGCCGCCGGTCAGGATCGCGATGTCCTGCAGCATGGCCTTGCGGCGGTCGCCGAAGCCCGGTGCCTTGACGGCTGCGATCTTGAGGCCGCCGCGCAGCTTGTTGACCACGAGGGTCGCCAGCGCTTCGCCTTCGACGTCTTCCGCGATGATGAGCAGCGGCTTCTGCGACTGGATCACCGACTCGAGCAGCGGAACCATCGGCTGCAGCGAGGAGAGCTTCTTCTCGTGCAGGAGGATCATGCAGTCGTCGAGCTCTGCAATCATCTTGTCGGCGTTGGTCACGAAGTAGGGCGACAGGTAGCCGCGGTCGAACTGCATGCCTTCGACGACGTCGGTCTCGGTCTCGAGGCCCTTGTTCTCTTCGACGGTGATGACACCCTCGTTGCCGACCTTCTGCATCGCGTCAGCGATCTGACGGCCGATTTCGGCTTCGCCGTTTGCAGAGATGGTGCCGACCTGAGCGACTTCGTTGGTGTCGTTCACCGGGCGGGCAGCGGCCTTGATGGCCTCGACGACCTTGGCGGTTGCCAGATCGATGCCGCGCTTGAGGTCCATCGGGTTCATGCCCGCTGCGACCGACTTCATGCCTTCCTTGACGATGGCCTGAGCCAGAACCGTCGCGGTGGTGGTGCCGTCACCGGCTTCGTCGTTGGTGCGGGAAGCGACTTCCTTCACCATCTGCGCGCCCATGTTCTCGAACTTGTCTTCCAGTTCGATCTCCTTGGCCACCGACACACCGTCCTTGGTGATGCGGGGGGCGCCGAAGGATTTGTCGAGCACCACGTTGCGGCCTTTCGGGCCGAGGGTCACCTTCACCGCGTCGGCGAGGATGTTCACGCCGCGCAGCATACGGGTGCGGGCATCGGTATCGAACTTCACGTCCTTTGCAGCCATGTGCAAATCTCCTGAATTCTGTTGGGGTTGGGCGGCGCGGGGGCCGCCGTTCGTCCGTGAGGATCGGCGCTTACGCGGCCTCGGTCACACCAAGGATGTCCGATTCCTTCATGATCAGCAGCTCTTCACCGTCGATGCTGACCTCGGTGCCCGACCACTTGCCGAACAGGATCCGGTCGCCAGCCTTTACGGCCATCGAGATCAGCTCGCCGCTGTCCTTGCGGGCGCCATCGCCGCATGCGACCACGACACCCTCGGCCGGCTTTTCCTTGGCGCTATCGGGGATGATCAGACCACCCTTGGTCTTCTCGTCGCTCTCAACGCGGCGGACCAGCACACGGTCATGAAGCGGTTTGAATGCCATCTTCGAGTACTCCTGGCTCAAAGTTTGTCCCTGTATCACGACCCCGGCGGGGTCGTTAGCACTCACTGAAGTGGAGTGCTAATGGCGCATAGCTAGGCACCGACGCGAGTCGTGTCAACAGGCTCGACCCGGAAAAAAACCGCGCCCTCGCGGGCTGCGGCAGGCCCTCCGGGAGCGCCCGCTGGACCGCATCTATGCACGATCGCGACGAGCGAAAGCCCCCCGGCCGGAATCCGCCGGGTCGGCCTTGCAAGACAGGGCATGGCGCCCGACGCGCAAACGTGATTTGGTATACCATAGCCACACGCCACCTTCCCGAGTCCCTCCCCCATGCCGACCCATCCCGCCGCATCTCTGCCGGTGCCGCCTTCCGCGGCCAGCCGCGCGCCCGACAACATGAAGGGCATCGCCCTCATCACCCTCGGCTTCGTGTTCTTCGGCGCCACCGACGCCATGGCCAAGCTGCTGACCACAGAGCTGCCGGCGCTGCAGGTGGTCTGGATGCGCCAGATCGGGCTGTTCATGGGCGTGCTCGTCATGCTGGGGATGCGCGGCCTGCACCTGATGCGCACCCGCCATCCGGTCATCCAGATCGGCCGCGGCGTACTCGCCACCTGCTCCGCCGCTTTCTTCATCCTGACCATCCAGCACGTGCCGCTCGCGGATGCCACGGCGGTCACCTTCATCGCCCCCTTTATCGTCACCGCCATCGCCGGGCTGTTCCTGAAGGAGCCCGTCGGCTGGCGCCGATGGGCCGCGGTGGCCGTGGGCTTCGCCGGCATGCTGATCGTCATCCGCCCCGGCATGGGGGTCTTCCACCCGGCGATCTTCATGGCCGTGGCCGCCGCCACCGCCTTCGCCTCGCGGCAGCTGCTGTCGCGGATGCTGAGCGGCGACGACACCATCGCCACCACGGTGGCCTATACCTCGATCACCTCGACGCTGATCCTCACCCTGCCCATCGCCTTCGTCTGGGAAACGCCCGGCGCGTCGTGGATCTGGTTCGTGGCCCCGCTCATGGCGCTCTGCGCGGGCGTGGGCGAAATCTTCATGATCCGCGCGCTCGATGTGGCGCAGGCGGTGGTGGTCGCGCCGATGCAATATTCGATGATCCTGTGGAGCACGCTCTACGGCTTCATACTCTTCGCCGACCTGCCGGATCTCTGGACGCTGCTCGGCTGCGCGGTGATCGTGGCGTCGGGGCTCTACACCCTGAACCGCGAGCGCATCGCGGCCCGCAAGGCAAAGCAGCGCGCCCGGGCGGAGGCCGCAAACGAGGCCGAGGCCGCCGCCCGCACCGAAGAGATCTGAGCCCGCGTCACCAGCTGTCGGCCCAGTGCACGAGACCGGCCCGGCCGGTCTCGGTCAGCGCGTAGATGCCCTTCTCGACGCGCTCGAACCAGCCGTAATGGTTGTCGGCCATGAGCCGCGTCGCCAGTTTGACGCCGGTCGCCGCCGCCACGTCCCGCCCGCGCGAGGCGCCATGCTCGGCCAGGTGCGCAGCACAGCGCAGCGCCTCCTGCCGGTAGCCGGTGACGATGCCGTGCCGGGTGGCGCCGCCGTCGTTGGGGTCGCCGCTGATGCGCTGGAATTCACGCAGAAGCCGCGCCCGCTTGGCCTTGTTGCGGCGCGGCGCATAGGGCCCCGGATCGCACTGCACCTCGGCCCGCCCGTCGCGTACGGTGATGAAGCCGAGCCCCAGCCTCCGGCAAAGCGCGAGGGTGTCGCGCAGGGCCCGCCGCGCGCTGCGTCCGCCGGGCTTCGGCACCGCGATGTAGACCGCGTCGCAGACCGACAACCGGGCCACAGCCTGGTGGAAAAGCGCCAGCGAAATCCGCAACTTGAGTTCGACGATGACCGGCTCCTCGTCGCCCCGCACGGCCACCAGATCGGCAGCGCCGACCTCGCCCTTGACGTCGTAGCCCTGCCCCGCCAGCAGCGCCTTGACCGGCGCATAGAGTTCGCTTTCCCGCTCCATAGCGCGCAGAGTGGCCGCGCGCCCCGCCACTGTCCATCCCCCGCCCGGCGCGCCCCTCGGAAACCCGCGCACCGGCGGCGTGGCATCTGCTTCATGTCCCGCGCCAAACGCGCTAGCGTCGCGCTGAATGTTCCACGTGAAAGGTCCCTGCCATGCGTCGCACCCTTCTTGCCCTCGCCCTCCTGCTTGCCCCCGTCGCCGCGCAGGCCCAGTGCGAGGGCGAGGACCTGCGCCTCACGCTGACCGGGGACGAGCGCGCCCGCCTCGACGCACTGATGCAGGACATGCCCTACCCCGAGGGCAACCGCTGGCGCGCCGAGCGCGGCGACGAGGTGATCCACCTCGTCGGCACGCTGCACTTGAGCGATCCGAGGCTGGACGCCCCGTTCGAGCGGCTGAAGCCGGTGATCGCCGAGGCCGGTGCCCTGCTGCTGGAGCTGCCGAAGACCGAGCAGGACAAGCTCATCGAGGCGATGACCACCCGGCCCGAGCTCCTGCTGCTCACCGAGCAGACCCTGCCCGAGCTGATGCCCGAGGAGGACTGGCAGATGCTGGCCGAGGCCGCCCGGGCGCGCGGCGTTCCGGCGGTGATGGCCGCCAAGATGCGGCCCTGGTACCTGTCGATGATGCTGGCCATCCCCGCCTGCGCCGCCACTGCCATGCAGGAACAGGACGGGCTCGACGTGCGGCTCGAGGCGCTGGCCACGGCCCAGGGCGTGCCCACGGTGGCGCTCGAGCCCTATGACACGATCTTCGCGCTCTTCAACGAAGAGCCGCTGGACGAGCAGATCGAGATGATGGGCGCCAGCCTTGCCGCCGGCGGCGAGGAGGATGCCGACAGTTTCGCCACCACCATCGCCGCCTATTTCGACGAGCAGGCGGGCGAGATGTGGAAGTTCTCCGAGATCCTGATGATCCGCACCGGGCTCTACGAGCCCGATGAGGCAAGTGCCCTGATGGCCGAGTCCACCGACGCGCTGCTGGCCCGGCGCAACCACGCGTGGCTGCCCATCCTCCTGCGAACCGCCGCCGAAAGCGAGGCACCCGTTGTCGCGGCCTTCGGTGCCGCCCACCTGCCGGGCGAGGATGGCGTTCTGCAGCTTCTCGAAAACGAAGGCTTCACGATCACCCGCGAAGCCTTCTGATGTCCGGGACGGGCACGGGTGCGCCCGGCCCCCGCGCCAGCCGGGTCAGGCAGCGAGCCCGCGCCCCTTGAGCAGGGCCTCGACGCCGGGCATCCGGCCGCGGAAGCTGGTGTAGAGCTCCTCGGCCTCGCGCGAGCCGCCCTTGGACAGGATGAATTTCTCGAGTTTTTTCGCCGTCTCCGGGTCGAAGGCGCTGCCCGCTTCCTCGAAGGCCGCGAAGGCGTCGGCGTCCATCACCTCGGACCACATGTAGCTGTAGTAGCCGCTGGAATAGCCGTCGCCCGAGAAGACATGGGCGAAATGCGGCGTGGCGTGGCGCATGGTGATCGCCTGCGGCATGCCGATCCGCTCGAGCACCTCGGCCTGCTTGCGCATCGGGTCCGCCGGCGCGGGGCCCGAGTGGAATTCCAGGTCCACCAGCGCCGAGGCCACGTATTCCACCGTCTGGAACCCCATGTCGAAGGTCGCCGCCGCCAGCACCTTGTCGAGCAACGCCTTCGGCATCGGCGCGCCGGTCTCGGCGTGGGTGGCGAATTCCTCGAGCACCGAGGGCACCTCGAGCCAGTGCTCGTAGAGCTGGCTCGGCAGCTCCACGAAGTCGCGCGCCACCGAGGTGCCCGAGACCGAGCCGAACTCGACGTCCGAAAGAATCTGGTGCAGTGCGTGGCCGAACTCATGGAAGAGCGTGCGGGCGTCGTCGTAGGAGAGCAGCGCGGGCTTGCCCTTGGAGGGCTTCGAGAAGTTGCAGACGTTCACCACGATCGGCGTCTCGAGCTTCGGCCGCTTGGCCTGGCTGCGCATCGCCGAGCACCATGCCCCCGACCGCTTGGAGGCCCGGGCGAAATAGTCGCCGATGAAGACCGCGAGATGCTCGCCGTTGCGGGACACCTCCCAGGCGCGGCAATCGGGATGGTAGAGCGGCACGTCGAGCGGCTTGAACTCGAGCCCGAAGAGACGGCTGGAACAGGTGAAGGCCGCCTCGATCATGCGCTCGAGCTGCAGGTAGGGCTTGAGCTCGGCCTCGTCGAGATCGTGCAGCGCCTTGCGGCGCTTCTCGGCGTAGTAGCGCCAGTCCCACGGCTGCAAAGCGTCGTTGATGCCGTCCTCGCGCAGCATCTCCTCCATCTCGGCCGCGTCCTTCAGGGCCTGTGCGCGCGCGGGCTCCCAGACCTGCATCAGCAACTCCCGCACCCGCCCCGGCGTGCCCGCCATCTCGGTCTCAAGCTTGAACTGCGCGAAATCCTCGTAGCCCAGCAGCCTGGCCCGCTCCTCGCGCAGCTCCAGCGTCTCGGCGGCGATGCCGCGGTTGTCGGTCTCCCCGCCGTTCTCGCCCCGCGCGGCCCAGGCGCGGAACGCTCTCTCGCGCAGGTCACGCCGCGGCGAGAACTGCAGGAAGGGCACGATGAGCGAGCGCGACAGCGTCACCACCGGCCCCGGCTGCTCCAGCGCCTCGCCGGCCGAACGCGCGGCGTCCACGACGAAACCCGGCAGCCCCTCGAGATCGGCTTCGGCCAGCGGCATGAACCACGCCGCCTCGTCCTTCAGCAGGTTCTGGGTGAACTGCGTGCCCAGCACCGCCAGCCGCGACTTCACCTCCTTCATGCGATCTGCCTCGGCGCCGGTCAGCGCCGCCCCCGCCCGCACGAAGCCGCGGTGGGTGAGATGGAGCACCCGCGCCTCTTCCTCCGAGAGGCCAAGATCGTCGCGCCGCTCCCACAGGTCGGTGATGCGCGCGAACAGCGCCGCGTTGGCGTAGATCGCCGAGGAATGCGCCGCAAGCTTCGGCGAAAACTCCCGCTGCAGCGCCTGCCGCGCATCGTTGCTGTCGGCGCCCGCCACCGAGAAGAACACTGAGAGCACCTTGTCGAGCCCCTCGCCCGCGCCCTCCATCGCCTCGATGGTGTTGGCGAAACTCGCAGGGTCGGGGTTGTCGGCGATGGCCTCGATCTCGGCCAGGTGCGCGGCCAGCGCCTCCTCGAAGGCGGGGGCGAAATCGGCGTCGGAAATCCGGTCGAAGGGCGCGATCCGGAACGGCGTGTCCCAGTCGGCAAGCAGCGGGTTGGTCATGGATGAAACTCCTTGTTCCCCCCAAAGCTATGTCCCCGTCCCGCCCCCTGCAATCCCGCGCCGCGCCCGGCCCTTCCAATGGCCCCAAATATCCCCGCCGGAGGCATCCGCCACCGGCCACGGGCTCAGCCCTTCGGAGTCTCGCGCAGCCGCGCCTCGAGCCGGCGCAACGCCAGCGACAGCGTGATGGTCATGGTCAGGTAGATCAGCGCCACGACGTTGTAGGTCTCGAAATAGCGGAAGTTCCCCGCCGCCGTGACCTTGCCCAGCTGCGTCACGTCCAGCACCCCCAGCACCGAGACCAGCGAGCTGTCCTTGACCATGGCAACGAAATCATTGCCGAGCGGCGGCAGGATGGTGCGGATCGCCTGCGGCAGCACGATCAGCCGGAAGCGCTGGTAGCGCGAGAGCCCGAGCGCCTGCGCCGCCTCGACCTGGCCCTCATCGACCGACAGGAGCCCGGCCCGGAACACCTCGGCGATGAAGGCGGAATAGCCGATGGTAAGCGCGAGGATCGCCCGCCAGACCAGCGGGAAGTCCCGTGTCCGGGCAGGCTCCACCCCGAGCCATCCCAGCGCCCAGTTGCGCAGCTCGACCAGCGCCGGAGCCAGCACGAAGGCCACATAGAGCAGCAGCACGAGCATCGGGATGCCGCGCACGATCTCGGTGTAGAACCGCGCCAGCTGCCGTGGCAGGCGGTGGTCCGAGAGCGACATCAGCGCCACGCCCATGCCCAGCGCCGAGGCCAGCGCGAAGCTCACCAGCGTCACGAAGACGGTGACCTGCACGCCCTTCGCCAGCGTGGCGAGGATCTGCGCCTGCAGCTCGTCCGCCAGCACCGCGCCATAGCCCAGCGCCCCGAGCGCCAGCACCGCTACCAGCCACCACGGGAAGTCCTTGTCGCGCGCGGGTGTCACGCCGGGAAAGCCGCCCGCGCCCTCACTCGCCGAGCTTGTAGTCGAGGAACCACTTGGTGTTGAGTGCATCCAGCGTGCCGTCTGCCTGCAGCGCGGCGATGGCCGCGTTGATCGGCGCCACCAGATCCGAGCCCTTGGGGAAGATGAAGCCGAAATCCTCGGTCCCCAGCTTGTCTCCGACGATCTTCAGCCCGCCGTCCGAGGCCGCCACGTAGCCCTCGCCCGCGGTGCCGTCGGTCAGGACGAGATCCACGTCACCCACCCTGAGCGCCTGCACCCCGGCCCCGAAGGTCTCGAAAAGCCGGATGCGCGGGTTCGCCTCGTCGCCGTCGAGCACGTCGTAGACGCCCACGTAGAAGGGCGTCGTGCCGGGCTGCGCCGCCATCAGCAGGTCGTCGTCCGCGGCAAAGCTCGCGGCGTCGGCGAAGCGCTCCTCGTCGCCGCGCACCAGCATGACCATCTCGGAGCGCATGTAGGGGTCCGAGAAATCCACCACCTCGGCGCGGTCGTCGCGAATGGTGATGCCGGTCATGCCCATGTCGTACTGCCCCTCCGAGACCGCGGGGATCATCGCGTCCCACGAGGTCGTCTCGTAGACCACCGTCAGGTTCAGCCGCCCGGCGATCTCGGCCATGGCGTCGTATTCCCAGCCGATGGCGTCACCGCTCGAGGGATCGACGAACTGCAGCGGCGGATAGGCGTTCTCGGTCGCGACCACGATCTCGCGCCCGCCGAGATCCGGCAGCTCCTGCGCCGCGAGCGGGGCGGCGGTCAGCATAAGGGCGGCGAAGGCGTGGAAGACAGGTTTCATGACGGGCAACTCCGGTGAGGTTCCGGGCCAGTATGGCAAGCCGCAGGTCAAGCGCAAGCGGCGGGGCGCGGCGCTCAGCCGCCGCAGACCGGGCAGTCGGGACGCCGCTTCAGGGCGATCTTGCGGGTCTCGCCCCAGAGTGCGTCGTAGATCAGCATCTCGCCCAGCAGCGGCTGCCCGGCCCCGGCGATCAGCTTCACCGTCTCCACCGCCATCATCGCGCCCACGACCCCCGGCAGCGGCCCCAGCACCCCGGCCTCGGCGCAGGAGGGCGCAAGCCCCGGCGCCGGCGCCTCCGGGAAGAGGCACTGGTAGCAGGGCGTGCCTTTCGCGGGGGCAAAGACCGAAAGCTGCCCCTCCCACTGGCTGAGCGCGCCCGAGACCAGCGGCTTGCCGGCCGCCACGGCGGCAGCGTTCGCAAGGTAGCGGGTGGTGAAGTTGTCGGTGCCGTCGAGGATCACGTCATACTCGGCGAAAAGCGCCTCCGCCGTCGGGGCGTCGAGTCGCCGGTGATAGGGGCGCACCTCGACATAGGGGTTCTGCGCCTCCATCGCCTCCTTGGCCGAGAACACCTTGGGCATGCCGATCCGCGCGTCGCTGTGGATCACCTGCCGCTGCAGGTTGGCGTTCTCCACCACGTCGTCGTCGATGACGCCGATGGTGCCCACCCCCGCCGCGGCGAGATATTGCAGCGCCGGTGCGCCAAGCCCGCCGGCGCCGATCACCAGCACCCTGGCCTCTCGCAGGGCCTTCTGCCCCGGCCCGCCGAGCTCACGCAGGACGATGTGGCGGGCATAGCGCTCGAGCTCGGCGCCCGAGAAGCCCGGCTTGCGCGCAGGCGCCGCCGGGGCCGCGGCGCGCGCCTCGGCCTGAGCATCCGCCCGAGCCTTGACCCGGCGCAGCACGAAGGCATAGGCCAGCGCAATGGCCGCAAAGCCGCCGAG
>NZ_JAATOS010000281.1:0-5432 GCF_011806505.1 Salipiger sp. HF18
CCTCTGCGAACTGACCCGAACCACCCGACTGTTTCTTGTGGGTGTAGGTGTGCTCGATCTCGTGACCGATGGTCTCGCGATAGGCCACCTGCGGGGCACCGATGTTGGCTTCCACCTTGAACTCGCGCTTGAGGCGGTCGACGAGGATGTCGAGGTGAAGTTCACCCATGCCCTTCATGATGGTCTGACCGGACTCGAGGTCGGTCTCGACGCGGAAGGACGGGTCTTCGGCGGCCAGACGGGCCAGACCCTGGGACATCTTCTCCTGGTCGTTCTTCGTCTTCGGCTCGACCGCGATCTCGATCACCGGATCGGGGAAGGTCATGGTTTCAAGCACGACCGGCGCGTTCTGGGCGCAGAGGGTGTCACCGGTGGTGGTCTCCTTGAGACCGGCCAGCGCGATGATGTCGCCTGCGAACGCTTCCTCGATTTCCTCGCGGTTGTTCGAGTGCATCATCATCATACGACCGATGCGCTCTTTCTTGCCCTTGGTCGAGTTCGTGATCGAGTCGCCCTTCTTCATGGTCCCGGAGTAGATCCGGGTGAAGGTGAGCGAGCCCACGAACGGGTCGTTCATGATCTTGAACGCGAGACCCGAGAACGGCTCTTCGTCCGACGCGTGACGCGCGATGTTGCGCTCTTCGTTCTCGTCGTCCGGCGAGAAGCCCATGTAGGGCGGCACGTCGAGCGGACCGGGAAGGAAGTCGACCACGCCGTTCAGCAGGGGCTGGACGCCCTTGTTCTTGAACGCCGAGCCACCGAGGACCGGAACGAAGGACAGCGACAGGGTGCCCTTGCGGATCAGCTTCCGCAGGGTCGCCACGTCGGGCTCTTCGCCTTCCAGGTAGGCTTCCATCGCGTCGTCGTCCTGCTCGACGGCGTTCTCGATCATGTGCGAGCGCCACTCGTCTGCAAGGTCCTTGAGCTCGTCGCGGATCGGGCCACGGGTCCAGGAGGCGCCGAGGTCTTCACCCTTCCACACCCACTCTTCCATGGTGATCAGGTCGACGATGCCCTCGAGCTGGTCTTCGGCACCGATCGGGAAGTTCACGGGCACGGGGGTCGCGCCGGTGCGGTCCTTGATCATCTTCACGCAGTTGAAGAAGTCGGCACCGATCTTGTCCATCTTGTTGACGAACACGATACGCGGAACCTTGTAGCGGTCGGCCTGGCGCCAGACGGTTTCGGTCTGCGGCTCGACGCCTGCGTTACCGTCCAGAAGGCAGATCGCACCGTCGAGAACCGCGAGCGAACGCTCGACTTCGATGGTGAAGTCCACGTGGCCCGGGGTGTCGATGATGTTGTAGCGGAACTTGGTATCCGACGTACCTTCGGCCGACGGATCTTCCTGCCACTGCCAGAAGGTGGTGGTGGCGGCGGAAGTGATGGTGATACCGCGTTCCTGTTCCTGCTCCATCCAGTCCATGGTGGCGGCGCCATCGTGAACTTCGCCGATCTTGTGGGAACGGCCGGTGTAGTAGAGGATGCGCTCGGTCGTCGTCGTCTTGCCCGCGTCGATGTGGGCCATGATGCCGAAGTTACGGTAGCGCTCCAGCGGATATTCGCGTGCCATGATGGACTGCCTTTCCGGAGGGTTTTTCGGTTACCAGCGGTAGTGGCTGAACGCTTTGTTGGCGTCGGCCATCTTGTGGGTGTCTTCGCGCTTCTTCACGGCAGAACCACGCGACTGCACCGCATCGAGAAGTTCGCCGGCAAGACGCTCTTCCATGGTGTTTTCGTTGCGGGCGCGCGAAGCAGTGATGAGCCAGCGGATGGCCAGCGCTTCACGACGCTCGGGGCGCACTTCGACGGGCACCTGATAGGTGGCACCACCGACGCGGCGCGAACGCACTTCGACGGACGGCTTGATGTTGTCGAGGGCCTCGTGGAACACTTCCACCGGCGCGCGCTTCACCTTGCCTTCGACGCGGTCGAGCGCGTTGTAGACGATTTTCTCTGCGACCGACTTCTTGCCGTCGATCATCAGGTTGTTCATGAACTTGGTCAGCACCTTGTCGCCGTATTTGGCGTCGGGCAGGACTTCGCGCTTCTCTGCAGCGTGACGACGAGACATTTCCGTATCCTCTTACTTGGGACGCTTCGCGCCGTACTTGGAGCGACGCTGCTTCCGATCCTTGACGCCCTGCGTGTCCAGCACGCCGCGAAGGATGTGATAACGAACACCGGGAAGGTCTTTCACACGGCCGCCGCGGATAAGCACAACCGAGTGCTCCTGCAGGTTGTGGCTTTCACCCGGGATGTAGCTGATGACCTCGAAGCCGTTGGTCAGGCGCACCTTGGCGACTTTCCGCATAGCCGAGTTCGGCTTCTTCGGGGTGGTGGTGTAGACGCGGGTGCAGACGCCGCGCTTCTGCGGGCACTGCTCCAGGTGTTGCGACTTCGAGCGTTTGACTTTGGGCTGCCGCGGCTTGCGGATCAGCTGCTGGATCGTGGGCATTGTGGGTCTCTTCCCCGTATTCTCACATATGTGCTGCACGGGGCGTCCCGTGCGGGTTCCAATTTCAAGGCGCCCTGCGCGTCCGCAGGTCACCGGCGATGCGCTGTCCCCGGCGGTCAGCAGAGACGACGCAAAGCACCGCATACGCTCCCAGAAGGGAACGACGCGGTGGGTGTCCAGAGGATCGGGGCCGGGGCCCGGATCTTGACCGCTTCAGTCTGTAGAATGCGCCGGACGCACTAAGGCCCCGACGAATTGAGGCGCGTATAGGGGGAGTCGCGGGGGTTGTCAACATAAGCCGGTGCTTGTCACGTCAAAGCGGCAATGCGATGCAGACGGTGCCTATCTTTCAGAGGAGCGAACCGGATGCAAGTGGTCGGGTTCTGCCGGTTTTCGTACCCCGCGGAGGGCGGCTTCCAGGTCGAGCACGACGACATCGCCACGCGCGAGGCGTATCTCTACTCTGCCGCCCGCATGGGCGAGCGGTTCCGGCACTTCGAAACCATCTGCCTGCCCGGTCTGAAGGCGCAGACGGACCCGGATTTCACCTTCCTGATCCTCGTCGGCTCTTCCCTGCCCGCAGCGCTGCGCGCCCGGCTCGAGGCTCTGGTGGCCGACTTTCCGCAGGCCCGCATCGTCGCCCGCCCCCCTGCCCCGCACCGCGCGGTCTGCCAGGAGGTGATCAACGAGGCCCGCGACATGGCGGTTCCCTGCCTGCAGTTCCGGCATGACGACGACGATGCGGTGGCGGTGGATTTCGTTGCCACCCTGCGCGAGGCCGCGCGCGACGTCACGTCACTTCTGGGCAAGCACCGGCTGGTGGGCTTCGATTGGAATCGCGGCTTCATCGCACGGCCCGATTCCGAGGGCATCCTGGCGCAAGAGACCGTCACCCCGTTCTGGGGCGTGGCGCAGGCGATGGCAGTGCAGCCCGGCGTGCGCCAGACCATCATGAACTTCGGTCACAACAAGATCCTGCGCTTCATGCCGACGGTCACCTTCACCGCCCGGCCGATGTACGTGCGGGGCCACAACGACCACAACGACTCGCGCCAGAAGACGCACGTGACGCCGGTTGAGCTGCCCCGGCTCGACGCGGCGGGCGAGGCGCTGTTCCGCGAGCGCTTCGCCATCGACGCCGATCAGGTGCGCCGCATCTTCGCCTGAGCCACGGCCCTGCGCCGAAGCTGCGACTCGCGCCAGAGGTTGAAGCTGCCGGTGGCGACGATGATCGCGGCGCCGATCAGGGTCAGCACCTTGGGCCAGTCGCCGAACAGCACGAGCCCCAGCAGCAGCGCGAAGATCAGGCCGGTGTAGCGGAAGGGCGCGATGAAGCTCACGTCGCCGATGCGCATCACCAGCACGGAGAGCGTGTAGCCCGCGATGACGCAGGCGGTGGCCCCGCCCAGCAGCCACGACAGATGCGGCGTCAGCGGCTGCCACGGCTCCCCCACCGACATCGCCGCGGCGAAGATCACCACGCCGATGGCCGAGGTCAGCGTCACCAGAAGCGACGGCGCCGCCGCCGACATCCGCCGGGTGGCAAGGTCGCGCACCGTCACGAAGGCCACCGCGATCAGCGCGTAGACCGAGTAGAGCGTGAAGCCCTCGGTCCCCGGCCGGACGATCAGCAGCATCCCGATGAAGCCCACCCCGATCGACACCCAGCGACGCCAGCCCACCGGCTCGCGGAACACCAGCGCCGAGCCCAGGGTGAGCGTCAGCGGCAGCATCTGCAGCAGCGCCGTGACGTTGGCGAGGGGCATGTGCCGCAGGGCCGTCAGGAAGAAGTAGGACGAGCCCACCTCGGCCACCGAGCGCAGCAGCATGAGCCAGCCGTCCTGCCGCGGGACGCTCATCCCCAACGCCCCCATCCGCCACGCCAGCAGCGCGATGAAGAGGCTCGCGAAGCTGCCGCGGATCACCAGGATCTGCGACAGCGGCAGGGCCTCGCCGATGGCCTTCACGCAGGCGTCGCCCATGGTGAACGCGGCCATGGAGCCCATCATCAGAAGTGCACCGCGGGTGTTGGGGGAAAGCGTTGTCATGCGCGGATCGGTAGCACCGCCACAATGCCTGCGCCATCGCGAAAGCGACGTGGCGTCAGTCGCTGAAAGGCCGCGCCGCAAACGCAAAAGAGCCCCCGCGTTCCCGCGGGGGCTCTTTCAGAATTTGGTCAGGCCATGGGCCCCGGGCGATTACTCGCGGCTTTCCGGGGTATCCACCACCAGGGTGTCGAACTCGTCGCCGCCGATCACGTCGTTGCCCGATACGTCCGCTTCCGGTGCCGCCAGCGCTGCCGCGGCTTCCGCCTCGGCCCGCTTGACGTCGATCACCTTGGCGTCGCGGTCGGTCGCGATCTTGCGCACGCGCTGGGTCGCACCACCGGTGCCCGCCGGGATCAGGCGGCCCACGATGACGTTCTCCTTGAGGCCGACGAGCTTGTCCTTCTTGCCCTGCACCGATGCCTCGGTGAGGACCCGGGTGGTCTCCTGGAAGGAGGCCGCCGAGATGAAGGAGCGGGTCTGCAGCGACGCCTTGGTGATGCCGAGCAGGATCGGTTCGCCGGTGGCCGGACGGCCGCCCTTCTTCTCGATCTTCTCGTTCGCCGCGTCGAACTCCGCCTTGTCGACGTGCTCGCCCTTGAGGAGCGTGGTGTCGCCGGAGTCGTGGATTTCCCACTTCTGCAGCATCTGCCGGACGATGACCTCGACGTGCTTGTCGTTGATCTTCACGCCCTGCAGTCGATACACGTCCTGCACCTCGTCGATCATGTAGTTCGCCAGAGCCTCGACACCCATGATGGCCAGGATGTCATGCGGCGCCGGGTTGCCGTCCATGATGTAGTCGCCCTTCTGGACGTAGTCGCCCTCGACCACCGGGATGTGCTTGCCCTTGGGGATCATGTATTCCTTGGGCTCAAGCGTATCGTCGGCGGGTTCGATCGCGATGCGGCGCTTGTTCTTGTAGTCCT